>NZ_JABMLC010000002.1:0-211047 GCF_013204925.1 Frigoribacterium sp. VKM Ac-2859
AAGCCACAAGCAATGCCAGGGTATAATTTGGCATTTGACAATGTGCACGCTGTTGAGTTCTCAAGGACCAAACGCACTCGAGGCCCGGTCGGAAAGACCCTCGCTCGAAGCTGCTGTGGAACCGTACCATCCTGATGGACCAAGTCGGAACGACTCGATTTCCGGACCCCAAAGTTGAGGACCAGCACCTGGTAATGACCAGAGGATGGGTTTGAAATCCTACCACACGAATCGCAAGCCGTAAAGGACGTGGCTTCGGGGAGGATGTCACCACTTGAGGCCGGGGAACTCCGGAGCAGAACCATTGCTGGTCGCTGTCCTAACCGTTCCGCCGCACCTTTGGGCTGACTCGGATTACTTTACACAGCTCACCGGTCGCACCTCCAAATGTCTGGGCATCCCGGGCGTGTCGCGTGACTGAAGCCCTGAAAGCATGGCCAGCCGCGTGCATTCCTTGCCGTGGGATGACGTCAAGCCCGCCCCCTCGACGAGGGAACGGGCTTCCGTCGTCCGGAGGTCGATCCGGGGTCAGACCTTGACGGTGACGCCGGCGAGCGTCTTCTTACCGCGTCGGAGCACGACGACTCCCCCGTCGAGTCTCGAGTCGGCGACCAGAGCATCACCGTTCTCGACCCGGGTGTTGTTCACGTAGACACCACCCTCCGCCGTGGCCCGGCGGGCGGCACCCAACGACGCGACGAGTCCGGTGTCGACCAACGCCTGAGCGATCGTGGTCGACGCATCGGCCTCGGCCGCCGGCAACTCGGCGATGGCACTGGCGAGAGTCCGCGGGTCGAGGACCGTGAGGTCGCCTTGCCCGAAGAGGGCGGCGGCTGCGTCGATGGCCGACTGCGTGGCCGAGGTGCCGTGGACCAGGGACGTGACGTTCCAGGCCAACGCTCGCTGCGCCTCCCGACGGAAGGGCTCGTCGGCGACGGCGGTCTCGAGCCGCTCGATCTCGGAACGCGAGAGGAACGTGAAGACCTTGAGCCGAGGGACGACGTCGGCGTCGTCGGTGTTGAGCCAGAACTGGTACATCGCGTACGGGCTGGTCAACTCGGCGTCGAGCCAGACCGCGTTGCCCTCGCTCTTGCCGAACTTGGTGCCGTCGGTGTTGGTGATCAGCGGCGTGCCGATCGCGTGGACCGAGACGCCTTCGGTGCGGCGGATGAGTTCGGTGCCACTGGTGAGGTTGCCCCACTGGTCGCTGCCGCCGGTCTGCAGGACGCAGTCGTAGCTGCGGTAGAGCTCGCGGAAGTCGAGGCCCTGGAGGATCTGGTAGCTGAACTCGGTGTAGCTGATGCCGGCGTCGGAGTTGAGACGCGCGGCCACGGCGTCTTTCTTGAGCATGGTGTTGACGCGGAAGTTCTTGCCGATGTCGCGCAGGAACTCGATGGCGCTGAGCGGAGACGTCCAGTCGAGGTTGTTCACCACTCGGAGACCGTTGTCACCGTCGGGCGAGAGGAACTTCTCGACGTGGACGCGGATGCGGTCGACCCACTCGGCCGTCTGCTCGGGCGTCTTGAGCACCCGCTCGGCGGTGGGGCGTGGATCGCCGATGAGGCCGGTGGACCCGCCCACGAGTCCCAGGGGCCGGTGACCGGCGAGCTGCAGGCGGCGCATGGTGAGCAACTGCACGAGGTTGCCGAGGTGGAGGCTGGGGGCCGTCGGGTCGAAACCGCAGTAGTACGTGATCGGCGCACCGGCGAGAAGGGTCTTGAGGGCGTCGGCATCGGTCGACACGTGCACCAGGCCGCGCCACTGCATCTCGTCCCACACGTCGTCGAACGAGGGGTCGTTGCTCTGGGCGGCCAGGACGTCTGCAGTCGTTTCACTGGTCACGTCGGAAACGGTACCAGCGGCCTCCGTCACCGTCTTCACGCCCCACCGCGTCGTCGCGAGACGGCGGCGCGGTACGGGGAGACCGAGGGATCACCCTCGAGCGAGAACCGCCACGGGAACGCGTCGCCACCGGCGTGACCCGACACACCGACACGCGGGCCGGCGGCGATCGGGCCGACCGGTGCGGACGGGAGGCGAAGACGGAACCGCGCCTCCTGACCGGGGGTGTCGGCGACGAGGCGTGAGCCGTCGTCGCCGAGCTCCATGCCGAGTGCGGAGCCGAGACGGCCGGGACCTCGGGCGAGATCGGCCGACGTCCGCGACGTCGTCCGACGCGCCCGGACCTCGTCGACGCCGGCCACCACTTCGCCCGAACGCAAGAGGACACCGGACGCGAAGCCCTCGGGCCCGCACACGATGTTGACGCAGCGGTGGATGCCGTAGGACAGGTACACGTAGAGCGTTCCGCCGCGTTCGAACATGCTGTCGTTGCGCGCCGACCGGCCCCGGTGCGCATGCGAGCCGGGGTCCTGCCCCTGACCGTGGTACGCCTCGACCTCGGTCAGGCGGATGCCGACGCCGCCCGACCAGAAGACCGAGCCCAGGAGGCGCGGCGCGACGGCCAGCGCCGGTTCGGCCAGCAGTGCCGCGAGCACGTCGTCGTCGGGTGTCGTCGTCACCACTCCCCCGTGCTCACCGCGATCATCTCGTTCAGAAGAAGCGCTGACCACTGGCGACCGCGATCACCGCGACGGCGACGAGCACCGCCACGGCGATCGCGACGACGACGGGGACCACCCAGGCACGGGCCGGCCGGTCGTCGCGAGCGCCCGGTCGTGGACGGGTCACGCTGCCGCCGGGGCGAGGGACCGGACCAGGTGGCGCATCTGCTCGGTCAGCTGCGCGAGCTGCTCGGTGACCCGCTCGGGAGCCGTGCCCCCGGCCCCTCGACGGCTGGCGATCGAGCCCTCGACCGTCAGGACGGGGCGGATCTCGGGCGTGAGATGCGCCGAGACGGACCGGTACTGCTCGTCGGTGGGCTCGTGCAGCTCGAGGTCGTGCTGTTCACAGAACCGCACCAGCTCGCCGCTGATCTCGTGTGCGTCGCGGAACGTGACCCCCTCACGGACGAGCCACTCAGCGACGTCGGTCGCGAGTGAGAATCCCTGCGGCGCGAGCTCGGCCATGCGGACCTCGTCGAAATCGAGGGTCGCCACCATGCCCGTGAACGCCGGGAGCAACACCTCGAGCTGGCTGACCGAGTCGAACACCGGCTCCTTGTCTTCCTGGAGATCTCGGTTGTAGGCCAGCGGCAGCCCTTTGAGCGTCGCGAGCAGACCCGTCAGGTTGCCGATGAGCCGCCCCGACTTGCCGCGCGCGAGCTCGGCGATGTCGGGGTTCTTCTTCTGCGGCATGATGCTCGACCCGGTCGAGAACGCGTCGTGCAGACGGACGAAGCCGAATTCGCGGGTGTTCCAGAGGATGATCTCTTCGGCCAGCCGCGAGAGGTCGATGCCGATGGACGCCGCGACGAACGCGAACTCCGATACGACGTCACGACTGGCCGTCGCGTCGATCGAGTTCTCGGTCGTGCGGTCGAAACCCAGATCGGTCGCCACGAGGAGCGGGTCGAGCCCCAGCGAGCTACCCGCGAGGGCACCCGCTCCGTACGGCGAAGCACCGGCCCGACGCGACCAGTCGCGCAGGCGCTCGAGGTCGCGGACCAGAGGCCAGGCGTGGGCGAGGAGGTGGTGCGCCAACAGCACCGGCTGCGCGTGCTGGAGGTGCGTCCGGCCGGGCATCACGGCCGACGGGTGGGCCGTCGCCTGACCGGCGATCGCGTCGACCAGGTCGACGACCTGCCGACCGATGACGCGGGCGTGGTCGCGCAGGTACAAGCGCACCAGCGTCGCGATCTGGTCGTTGCGGCTACGCCCCGCCCGGAGCTTGCCGCCGAGCTCGGCGCCGGCGATGCCGATGAGGCCCCGCTCGAGGGCGGAGTGCACGTCCTCGTCGGTCTCGGCCGCGGTGAACGTGCCGTCGAGCACGTCCGACTCGAGCCGGTCGAGCGCCGACAGCATGGCCTCGAGCTCGGACGCGTCGAGGTATCCCGCCGCCGCCAGAGCCCTGGCGTGTGCCCGCGACCCGGCGATGTCGTACGAGGCCAGCTGCCAGTCGAACTGCGTGGACTTGCTGAGCGCGGCGAGCTCGGCGGACGGCCCGGAGGCGAAGCGGCCGCCCCAGAGGGCGCCCGCCTCGCCTGCTCGCTCGTTCTTGCCCGACCCTTCGCCGAGCCCGCTCGCGTCGGTCACGCCCCGTGGGCCAGGTCGCGACGAGCCGAGATCTTGCTGGGCAGCGACCAGATCTCGATGAAACCCTTCGACAGGGACTGGTCGAAGGTGTCTCCCGTGTCGTAGGTCGCGAGGTCGAAGTCGTAGAGGCTCGCGTCGCTCTTCTGACCGGTGACGACCGCGCGCCCGCCCTGCAGCTTGAGACGGATCTCGCCCGACACGTACTTCTGCGTGTCGTCGATGAAGACGTCGAGCGACCGCTTGAGACCCGAGAACCACAGGCCGTCGTAGACGAGGTTGGACCACTCGGCCTCGACTCCACGCTTGTACCGGCCGAGGTCGCGCTCGATGGTCAGGGCCTCCAACGCCTCGTGCGCGGCGATCAGCGCCATCGCGCCGGGGGCCTCGTAGACCTCGCGGCTCTTGATGCCGACGAGCCGGTCCTCGACGACGTCGATGCGGCCGACGCCGTGCTTGCCGGCGAGCTCGTTCATGCGCTCGACGATGCCCAGCGGGGTGAACGCCACGCCGTCGATCGCCGTCGGGACTCCGGCCTCGAAGGTGATGACGACCTCGTCGGCGTCCTTGACGACGGCCGGGTCTTGCGTGTACTCGTACAGGTCCTCGATGGGAGCGTTCCAGGGGTCCTCGAGGAACCCGGTCTCGACCGCGCGGCCCCAGACGTTCTTGTCGATCGAGTAGGGGTTCTTGGCGCTCTGGCGGATGGGAAGGGCGTGCTCTTCCGCGTAGACGATCGCCTTGTCGCGGGTGAGGGCCAGGTCACGGACCGGGGCGATGCTCGTCAGGTCGGGGGCGAGGGCCGCGACGGCCGCCTCGAAGCGGACCTGGTCGTTGCCCTTGCCGGTGCACCCGTGGGCCACGCTGTTCGCACCCAGTTCCTTCGCGACCGACGCCAGGTGGCGGGCGATCAGCGGACGGCTGAGGGCGGACACCAGCGGGTAGGTCTTCTGGTACAGCGCGTTTGCCTTGAGGGCCGGCATCAGGTAGTCGGTGCCGAACTCTTCTTTGGCGTCGACGACGACCGATTCGACCGCACCGCAGTCGAGGGCACGCTGTCGGATGTCTTCCATGTCCTCTCCGCCCTGTCCGACGTCGACGGCGAGGGCGACCACCTCTTTTCCGGTGGCATCGGCCAACCAGCCGATGCCGACCGAGGTGTCGAGGCCTCCTGAGTATGCGAGGACGACGCGTTCCGCCATGGTTCTCCTTGAGTGGTGTGGGTGTGGCTACGTGTGTGTGAGGTGGTGGGGGTGCTCAGCGGGCCAACAGCCAGGTGAGCAGAGCCTTCTGGGCGTGCAGCCGGTTCTCGGCCTCGTCCCAGATGACGCTGGTCGGGCCGTCGATGACGTCGGCCGTGACCTCGTACCCGCGGTCGGCGGGGAGACAGTGCAGGAAGATCGCGTCGGGGTCGGCCTGGGCCATCAAGGCCTGGTCGACCTTGAACGATCCGAAGACGGCGACCCGCTCGTCCTTCTCGTCCTCCTTGCCCATCGAGACCCAGGTGTCGGTCACGACGACGTCCACCCCGGCGACGGCCTCGGCCGCGTCGGTCGTGACGAGCACGGAGCCGCCCGTCCGCGCGGCGATCGCCTCGGCGTCGGCCACGACGGTCGGGTCGGGCAGGAAGCCCTCGGGGGCACCGATGCGGACGTGCATGCCCGCGGTCGCGCAGGCCAGCAGGTACGACTGGCCCATGTTGCAGCGCCCGTCACCGACGAAGGCCACCGAGAGGCCGGCGAGCGTGCCCTTCTTCTCGCGGATGGTCTGCAGGTCGGCGAGCAGCTGACATGGGTGGAAGTCGTCGCTCAACGCGTTGACGACGGGCACGGTCGTCCCCGCCGCCATCTCTTCGAGGCCGGACTGCGCGTAGGTGCGCCAGACGATGGCGGACACCATGCGCTCGAGCACGCGCGCCGTGTCGGACGGGGTCTCCTTGCCGCCGAGCTGGCTGTTCGCGGTGGCGATGATCAGCGGGCTGCCGCCGAGGTCGGCGATGCCGACCGCGAAGGAGACCCGGGTACGGGTCGACGACTTGTCGAAGATCACGGCGACGGTCTGCGGACCGGCCAGCGGGCGCTGGGACCAACGGTCGCGCTTGAGTTCGTCGGCGAGATCGAGCACCTCGAGCTGCTCGGCGGTGGTCAGGTCGTCGTCCCGGAGGAAGTGGCGGGTCATTCGAGGCCTTTCAGGACGGTGGTCATGATCTGGGTGAACTCGGCGATCTCGTCGTCACCGACGATCAGGGGAGGCGCGAGACGGATGCTCGAGTCGTTGGGGGCGTTGACGATGAGGCCGGCCTCGAGGGCGTCGGCGGCGACCTGCGCCGCGACGGGCTGCGCCAGTCCCAGGCCGATCAGGAGGCCGTTGCCGCGGATCTCGCGGACGAGCGGCGAACCGATCGACTCGACGGCCGCGCGGAGCTGGTCGCCCCGGACGATCGCGTTGAGCACGAGCTGGCTCGACTCGATCTCGCCGAGCACGGCGTTGGCCGCGGCGGTGGCGAGCGGGTTGCCGCCGAAGGTGCTGCCGTGCTGACCGGCCTCGAACAGGTCGGACGTGTCGCCGAAGGTGATGAGCGCGCCGATGGGGACTCCCCCGGCGATGCCCTTGGCGACGGTGATGGCGTCGGGGACGATGTCGTGCTGCTGGAATGCGAACCACGAGCCGGTCCGGCCGATGCCGGTCTGGATCTCGTCGAGGATCAGCAGGGCACCGTGCTTCGTGGTGAGTTCGCGGGCACGCTCGAGGTAGCCCTCGGGCAGGTCGACGACGCCGGCCTCGCCCTTGATCGGCTCGACGAACAGGGCGGCCACCGTACCGTCGAGGGCCGCCTCGAGTGCCTCGACGGTCGTGTCGATGTGCTCGACCCCGGGCATCATCGGCTCGAACGGTTCGCGCAGCGCCGGCTTGCCGGTCAGCGCGAGCGAGCCCATGGTGCGCCCGTGGAACGAGTTCTGCAGGGCGAGGATGCGGGTGCGCGAGCCGTCACCGCGGTTGAGGCGGGCCAGTTTGACCGCGGCCTCGTTGGCCTCGGCTCCGCTGTTGCCGAAGTAGACGCGCCCACGCTCGCCGGCACCGCTGATGCGGGTCAGCCGTTCGGCGAGCTCGACCTGCGGAGCCGTCGCGAAGTAGTTGGAGACGTGGATCAGCTTGCTCGCCTGCTCGGTGAGCGCCTCGACGAGCACCGGGTGGGCGTGTCCGAGGGCGTTCACGGCGATGCCCGCCAGGAAGTCGAGGTAACGCTTGCCGTCGACGTCCCAGACCTGGCAGCCCTCGCCGCGGTCGAGCATCACCTTCGGAGTGGACAGCGAACGCATCATCGAGTCGCCGAATCGGCGCTGCCAGGTACCGCCTTGGGTCTGGATCATGGTCACGACTGTCCTTTCGTGTCGGTGCCGCTGGCGGCAGGGCCACCCGGGGCGGTGCCCCCGGTGGTGACGATCTCGCCGGCGGGGGTGCCGAACGAGGTGACGACGGGGGCGCCGGTCGACGCCGCCCGGTCGTCGGGGACCACCTCGGTGCCCGACCCGCGTTGGGTGAACACCTCGAGGAGGATCGAGTGCGGGATGCGACCGTCGATGATGGTCGCTCCTCCGACGCCACCGACGACCGAGTCGAGGCAGGCGCGCATCTTGGGGATCATGCCCGACTCGAGGGTCGGGAGCATGTCGGTGAGGGCCGACACCGTGATGGCCTCGACGAGCGAGTCGCGGTTCGGCCAGTCGGCGTAGAGCCCGGCGACGTCGGTCAGGACGACGAGCTTGGCCGCACCGAGGGCGATGGCCAGGGCCCCCGCCGCCGCGTCGGCGTTGACGTTGAGGGCGTGCTCGGGATCGATCGTGTTCGTCGCGATCGACGACACCACGGGGATGCGCCCCGCCTCGATCTCGACCAGCACCGACGACGGGTCGACGTGTGTCACGTCGCCCACGTGTCCCAGGTCGAAGGTCTCGCCGTCGACCACGACACCGCGCTTGCGACCCTCGAACAAGGTCGAGCCCTCGCCGGAGACACCGCGGGCCAGGTCGCCGTGCTCGTTGATCAGGTCGACGATCTCGCGGTTGACCTCGCCGGCCAGGACGTCGCGCACGACCGAGATCGCTTCGGTCGACGTGTAGCGGTAACCGCCCCGGAACTCGCTCTCGATGCCGGCGGCGTCGAGGGCGGCCGAGATCTGTGGCCCCCCGCCGTGGACGACCACCGGGTGCAACCCGGCGTACCGCAGGTAGACCATGTCCTCGGCGAACGCCTGCTTGAGGGCGTCGTCGACCATGGCGTTGCCGCCGAACTTCACGACGACGACCTTGCCAGAGAAGCGCTTCAGCCAGGGCAGGGACTCGATCAGGGTCGAGGCCTTGACCGCCGCGAGCTCCTGCTCGTCGGCCGCCGTCGCACCGGTGCTCGTGTGGACGCCCATCAGCTGGAGTACGCGCTGTTCTCGTGCACGTAGTCGTGCGTGAGATCGTTCGTCAGGATGGTCGCCTCGACCGGCCCCGTCTTCAGGTCGACGAGCACGTGGACCGCCCGGGGCGTCAGGTCGACGTCGTCGCTCGGCCGATCGGGTGCCCCGGCGTGGCAGACGCGGACGCCGTTGATGGTCACGTCGACGTCGTACGGGTCGAACTCGGCCGACGTGGTGCCGATGGCGGCGAGCACGCGGCCCCAGTTGGGGTCGTTGCCGAAGACGGCTGCCTTGAAGAGGTTGTTGCGAGCGATCGAACGGCCCACCTCGACGGCGTCGTCGTCGGATGCCGCCCCCACGATCTCGATGCGGATGTCGTGCGAGGCACCCTCGGCGTCGGCCTGCAACTGCTCGGCGAGGTCGGCACAGAGCGCCGTGACCGCCGCCGCGAAGTCGCCGGCAGGAGGCGCGACACCGGACTCGGCGCTGGCCAACAACACGACGGTGTCGTTCGTCGACATGCAGCCGTCCGAGTCGAGACGGTCGAAGGTGACCCGGGTCGCCTCGCGGAGTGCGGAATCGAGACCGGACGCGTCGACGTCGGCGTCCGTCGTGAGCACGACGAGCATCGTGGCGAGTCCGGGGGCGAGCATGCCCGCACCCTTGGCCATTCCGCCGACGACCCAGCCGTCACCCGAGACGACGGCCTGCTTGGGCTTGGTGTCGGTCGTCATGATCGCCGTGGCGGCATCGAGGCCGCCGTCGACCGACAGGGCGTCGGCCGCGGCCGTGGAGCCGCTCAGCACCTTGTCGCGGAAGGTCTGGTCGCCGACGCCGATGAGGCCCGTCGAGCAGACGAGGACGTCCGTCGCCGACAGGCCGAGGGCGCCGGCCACGGTCTCGGCCGTGGAGTGCGTCGTCTGGAAGCCGAAGGCTCCCGTGAAGCAGTTCGCGCCTCCGGAATTGAGGACGACGGCGTCGACGCGACCGTCGGCGACGACCTGCTGGGACCACAGGACGGGGTTCGCCTTGGCCCTGTTGCTGGTGAAGACGGCCGCTGCGGCCGTGCTGCGACCTCGGTTGACGACCAGGGCGACGTCCGGCGCGCCCGAACTCTTGAGGCCGGCGACGACGCCGGAGGCCTCGAAACCGGCTGCTGCGGTGACGCTCACGGGGCGACTCCGTTCTGGCCGAGGCCGGTGGTCTCGGCCAGGCCGAGCGCGATGTTGGCGGACTGGACGGCGGCACCGGCCGTGCCCTTCACGAGGTTGTCGAGGGCGGTGACCACGACCACGCGGTCGGCGGCCTCGTCGACGGCGAGTCCGATCAGGGCGGTGTTGGCACCGATCGTGTCGGCCGTCCGCGGGAACTCGCCGTCCGGCAGCAGGTGCACGAAGGGCTCGTTCGCGTAGGCCTGCTGCCAGGCGGATCGCACGTCGTGGGCGGTGACGCCCGGGGCGAGACGCGCCGTCGTCGTGGCGAGGATGCCCCGCGCCATCGGCACGAGCACCGGGGTGAACGAGACGTTCACCTCCGTCGCGCCGGCCACCCGGAGGTTCTGCTGGATCTCGGGGATGTGCCGGTGGCTGCCGCCCACCCCGTAGGCCGACGCCGACCCCATCAACTCGCTGGCCAACAGGTGGGTCTTGAGCGCCTTGCCCGCCCCGGACGGACCGACGGCCAGCACGGTCACGATGTCGGCGGTCTCGACGACGCCCGCCTGGACGCCGGGGGCCAGCCCCAGGGTCACCGCGGTGACGTTGCAGCCGGGCACCGCGATGCGCTTGGCCCCGACCAGGACGTCGCGCTGGCGACCCGGGGTGTCACCGAGGACGAGTTCGGGCAGGCCGTACGACCAGGCTCCGTAGAACTCGCCACCGTAGAACGCCTGCCAGGCGGACTCGTCGGTCAACCGGTGGTCGGCACCACAGTCGACGACGAGCGTGTCGTCGGGCAACTGGGCGGTGATCGCCCCCGACTTGCCGTGGGGCAGGGCGAGGAACACGACGTCGTGCCCCGAGAGGGCTTCGGGCGTCGTGTCGACCAGGGTCAGGTGCGCCAACGAGCGCAGGTGCGGCTGGACCGCGAGGAGTGGCTGACCGGCGTTCTGGAACGCGGTGACGGTCTGCACCTCGAAGTCGGGATGCTCGGCCAGCAAGCGCAGGAGCTCACCACCGGCGTAACCACTCGCGCCGGCCACGGCAACGGAGAAAGGCATGCGTCCACCCTAATGTTCGAATTCGGCCTGGGATCAGGGGCGGCGGCGCCGGGCGAGTGTCAGTCGCGGAGCGCCGCCCCGAATCGCTCGCCGGCCAGGCGGACGGAGCCGGACTTGGCCTCGGAGGCCTCGGCGGCGGTGAGGGTGCGGTCTCCGGCCCGGAAGCGCAGGGCGAAGGTGAGCGACTTCGACGCGTCGGGCAACCCGGCACCTCGGTAGTCGTCGACCAGCCGGACCGTCTCGAGCAGGGGGCCCGCACCCTCGCGCACGGTCGCGAGCACGTCGCCCGCGGGGACGTCGACGCCCACCACGAGGGAGAGGTCTTGGGTCGCCGCGGGGTAGGACGAGAGGGCCGAGGTGGCCGGCTCGGCGACGGCGAGGTCGATCAGGCGGTCGAGGTCGAGCTCGGCCACGGCGACCACCCGGGGCAGGTCGAGCTCGGCTGCCACGCTGGGCAGCAGCTCGCCCGCGATGCCCACGACCTCGTCGCCGACGAGCACCTCGGCCGTGCGGCCCGGGTGCAGCGAGACGTGCCGGGCCTGTCGGAAGGTGACCTCGGCGGCCACGGCCGACGCCGCGACGCGCACGGCGTCGAGCACGTCGGCGAGGGACGCCGGGACGGCGGATTGCCCAGGGGCGCGATCGACGACCGTGCCGACCGTCAGGAGGCCGAGGTGTCGCGGCTGGCGCGGCAGGGCGTCGGCGAGGGCGCCCAGCGTGGCGTCGTCGGGGCGGGCGGCCCCGAACGGGACCTCGTCGCTGCCGTAGACGACGCCCTCGTCAGGCAGGAAGACCGTGCCCACCTCGAACACCGAGAGGTCGACGAGACCGCGACCGAGGTTGCGACGGGCGACCTCGAGCAGCCCCGGCACCAGTGACCGACGGAGTTCGGGCGCCGCCGAGTCGAGGGGGTTGGCGAGTCGGACGGCGGGCAGCCCGGTGCCGTCGGCCGAGCCGAAGGCGAGGTTCTGGGCCGAGGAGACGAACGGGTACGCGGCGACCTCGGTCGAGCCGGCCGCGGCGAGCCCGTTCGACACCTGCCGACGCAGCTGCTGCTCGCGCGACAACCCACGACCGGCCGGGGCGACGGGCAGGACGGAGGGGATGCGGTCGTAACCCGTGATGCGAGCGACTTCTTCGACGAGCGACGCGGAGTCGACCAGGTCGCTGCGCCAGGTCGGCGGGGTCACGAGCCAGTCGTCACCAGCTCGCTCGACGCTCGCCCCGATGGCCGTGAGGGCACCGGAGACCTCGTCGTCGGTGTAGTCGACGCCCATGAGGCGGGCGGCTCGATCGACCGGCAGGGTGATCGTGTCGGGAGGGGTGGAGGCGTCCCATCGTGACCCGAGCGCGTCGGACGTGCCGCCGGCGAGCTCGACGAGCAGGTCGACCACGCGCTGGGCGGCTGCCTCGGCCACCTGCGGGTCGACACCGCGCTCGAAGCGCTTGGACGCCTCGCTCGGCAGCTTGTGGCGGCGGGCGGTACGGGCGATCGACGTGGGGTCGAAGGTCGCGGCCTCGACGAGGACGTCGGTCGTGGTCGCGCCGATCTCGGTCGAGGCGCCGCCCATGACGCCGGCCAGGCCGACGGCACCCGACTCGTCGGCGATCACGAGGTCCTCGGCGTGCAGGTCGCGTACCTGGCCGTCGAGGGTCTCGAGGCGCTCGCCCGGTGCGGCCCGGCGGACCGAGAGGCCACCGCTGACCTTGTCGAGGTCGTAGCCGTGGATCGGCTGGCCGAGCTCGAACATGACGTAGTTCGTGACGTCGACCGGCAGCGAGATGCTGCGGACCCCCGCCAACCGCAAGCGCGACGCGAGCCACGGAGGGGTCGGACGGGTCGCGTCGATGCCGCGGACCACCTTGGTGGTGAAGGTCTGCACGCCGACCCGGTCGCGCACGGGGGCCTGGTCGTCCACGACCACCGGGAAGCCGGACGACGGGGTCGGAGAGACGAGCGACGCGGGGTCGCGGAAGGTCGCCCCGGTGGCGTGCGAGTACTCGCGGGCCACCCCCCGGATGCTGAAGGCGTAGCCCCGGTCGGGCGTCACGTTGATCTCGACCGCGGCCTCGTCGAGGCCGAGCAGCGCGATCGCGTCCGTGCCGACCTCGGGATCGAGACCGAGCGACGAGAGGACGAGGATGCCGTCGTGCTCGTCGCCGAGGCCGAGCTCGCGGGACGAGGCGATCATGCCGTCGGAGACGTGCCCGTAGGTCTTGCGCGCGGCGATCGGGAACGGACCGGGCAGCACCGCACCGGGCAACGACACGACGACCTTGTCGCCGACGACGAAGTTGTGGGCACCGCAGACGATGCCGCGGACGTCATCGGGGTCGGTCGGGGCGTTCGGCCCCACGGCGACCTGGCACCAGTTGATCGTCTTGCCGTTCTTCTGCGGCTCGGGCGTGAACTCGAGCACCTGACCGACCACGAGGGGCCCGGTCACGTCGCCGACGTGGACGTCTTCTTCTTCGAACCCGACCGACACGAGGGCGGCGTGGACGCTCTCGAGCGACACGTCGCCCGGCAGCTCGACGAACTCACCGAGCCAACTCAGCGGAACCCGCATCAGACCACCATCCCGAACTGCTCGCTGAACCTGACGTCACCCTCGACCATGTCGCGCATGTCGTTGAGGTCGTTGCGGAACTGGAGGGTGCGCTCGATGCCCATGCCGAAGGCGAAACCCTGGTAGCGCTCGGGGTCGATGCCGGCCGCCCGCAGCACGTTCGGGTTGACCATCCCGCAACCGCCCCACTCGACCCACCGTGCGCCGCCCTTGGCGTTCGGCTGCCAGACGTCCATCTCGGCGCTGGGCTCGGTGAAGGGGAAGTAGTTGGGGCGCAGCCGGATCTGCGCCTCGGCGCCGAACATCGAGCGGGCGAGGTGCTCGAGGGTTCCGCGCAGGTGCGCCATGGTGAGGCCCTCGTCGACGGCGATGCCCTCGAGCTGGGTGAAGACGGGCGTGTGCGTCGCATCGAGCTCGTCGGTGCGGAACACCCGGCCCAGCGCGACGTTGTAGACCGGCAGCTCTTTCGAGAGGAGCGTGCGGATCTGCACCGGCGACGTGTGCGTGCGCAACACCAGGTGACGGTCGACGGGGTCGACGAAGAACGTGTCCTGCATGGCCCGGGCCGGGTGGTCGGCGTCGAAGTTCAGGGCGTCGAAGTTGAACCACTCGTGCTCGAGTTCGGGGCCCTCGTTGACCTCCCACCCCATGCCGACGAACAGGTCGGCCATGCGCTCTTGCAGCAAGGTCAGGGGGTGGCGGGCCCCGGCGCGACGGCGCGACGGCAGAGCCGTGACGTCGACGGCCTCGGCCTCGAGCCGCGCGGACTCCTCGATCACGGCCAGCTCGGCCTCGCGCGTGGCGACGGCCTGACCGACCCGGCCCCGGGCCTGACCGACGAGCTTGCCCGCCGCGGCCTTCTGGTCGTTCGGCAGGTCGCGCAGACCGGCGTTCAGGCGGGCCAGCACCGAGGCCTCGCCGACGTGCTGGGCACGGGCGGTCTTGAGCTCGGCGACGGTGGCCGCCGTGGCGATCGCCGCGAGGGCGGCGTCGACCGCCGACGCGACGGCGTCTTCGGAGAGGGGGACGGAGTCTGACACGAGAACCAAGCTTAGCGATCGTTGGGAGGCGACCCGCGCCTCCTGGTCGTGACGGACGAGGAGGCGCGGGCTGGGATCGGGTGGACGGACCGGGTCAGGTCGCGCGGCCCGACACGTGGTCGGACTCGTAGCGGCCCCCGCGTCCCAACATGCCCGGGTCCTTCGGCGTGGCCGGCCGCTTGGCGACGACCGCGCGCCGCCCCGTCCGTCGGTCGACGACGCGGACGACCCACGAGAGCAGGAGGTTCGTGGCGAGGTAGACGACGAGGACGACCGCGAAGAGGGTGAACGTGTACGTGCTGCCGTAATAGGTGCCCAGACGCGTGAGACCGCTCCGGGTCAGTTCGACGTAGCCGACGATGTAGCCGAGCGAGGTGTCCTTCAACAGGACGACGAGCTGGGCCAGGATGATCGGCAGCATCTGACGGAAGGCCTGCGGGAACTCGATGGCGAAGCGCGTACGGATCGGGGTGAGCCCGATCGCGAGGCCGGCCTCGCGTTGTCCCCTCGGCAGCGAGGCGATGCCCGCGCGCAGCGCCTCGCCGATGAGCGCCCCGTTGTAGACCGCCAGCGCCGCGACCACGGCCCAGAAGGCGCCGGTCGAGAAGACCAACAGGATGAACAGCATCATCAGCAGGACGGGCATGCCGCGGAAGAACTCGAGCAGCACCGTCGTGGGAACGCGCACCCAGGCGGACCGCGCCGTCCGGAGGAACGAGAAGAGGACGCCGATGACCACCGCGAGGACCGACGCGACGGCCGCGGCCTGGATGGTCGCCAACCAGCCCCGACCGATCGCCCGCCAGAGCGCGAGGTCACCGAGGATGTCCCACCGCGACGCGTCGAGCACGCCGGGACTCTCGGCACCGTTCGCGCTGATGCGGGGGCGGCCGAGGAGGTAGACGAGGTAGGCGACCAGGGCCAGGACGAGCACGACGCCGACCACCGAGATGATCCGCGAGGTGCGGCGGGCCCTCGGCCCCGGGGCGTCGTAGAGGACGGAGGTGCTCATCGGAGGACTGCGACCTTCTTCTCGACCACGGCGGCGAGACGGCCGAGCGTGATGGTGACGAGCAGGTAGAAGAACGCCACGGCGAGCAGCGTCGTGATGACGGCGTCACCACGATCGTTCGCGATGTAGCGCCCCGCGGCGAAGAGTTCGGCCACGAAGAAACCACCGGCCACCGAGGTGTTCTTGGTGAGGGCGATGAAGACGTTGATCAGCGGGGGCACGACCATGCGCATGGCCTGCGGGAGGATCACGTGGCCGAGCGTCTGGCCGAAGCCGAGGCCGATGCTGCGGGCCGCCTCGGCCTGCCCGACGGGGACGCCGTTGATGCCCGACCGGATGGCCTCCGCGACGAACGGCGAGGTGTACGCGGTCAAGCCGATGACGGCCAACGGGAAGTACGTGCCGAAGTCGACTCCGAGGTACGGCAGGACGAAGGCGCAGAAGAAGAGCACGAGCGTGAGCGGGATGTTGCGCAGCGCCTCGGTGTAGACCGTCGCGAACGTGCGGAAGGACGCCACGGGCGAGATGCGCAGTGCCGCGACGAAGAAACCGATCACGAGGGCCCCGAGGCCCGACAGAACGAGCAGCTGGAGCGTCGTGACGAAGCCGTCCCAGAAGCGGGGCCAGTTGTCGGTCACGGCGTCGAAGCCGGGGATGACGTCCAAGGGGTTCAACAGGGTCCTTCGGTCGGGGCAGGACGCGGGCACCCGGGGGCTGGTCGCCCCGGGTGCCCGCGCGGTGTCAGTAGCGGTCGATCGTGGGGGGCGTCGGGGTGTCGAGCACCTTGCCCGCGGTCTTCTCCCACAACTCGTCCCAGGTGCCGTCGTCCTCGGCGTCCTGGAGCGTGTCGTTGACGAACATGCGGAAGTCGGTGTCGTCGAGGGCCAGACCGATGCCGTAGGGCTCTTCGGTGAAGGTCTCCCCCACGACCTCGAACTCGCCCTCGTTCTGGTCGGCGAGGCCGGCCAGGATGACGTTGTCGGTCGTCACGGCCGACACCGCACCGGTGCGGAGGGGCTCGAGGCAGTTCGAGTACGTGTCGGTGGCGAGGATGTCGGTGGTGTACTCGGCCACGTTCTTCTCGCTGGTCGAGCCGCTGACGGTGCAGACCTTCTTGCCGGCCAGGTCGTCGGCGGACTCGATCCCCTCGGGGTTGCCGTCGAGCACCAGCAGGTCTTGACCGGCCGTGTAGTACGGGCCGGCGAACGAGACGACCTTCTTGCGATCGTCGTTGATCGTGTAGGTCGCGATGACGAGGTCGACCTGGCCGTTCTGGATGAACGGCTCGCGGTTGGCCGAGACGGTCTCGACCCACGTGATCTTGTCGGCTTCGATGCCGAGCTTCGCGGCGACGAGCTTGCCGATCTCGGCGTCGAAGCCCTCGGGCACGCCGTCGGGGTTGGCCAGGCCGAACAGCGGCTGGTCGAACTTGGTGCCGATGGTGATCTCACCGGCGTCGGCGAGGCGGGCCATGGTGCTGCCGTCGGCGAAGTCGGCCGGCGTCTCGACGTCGACGGCCGGGGCCGACGAGTCGGTGCAGGCCGAGAGGCCGAGGACCACGGCGGCTGCTGCGGCTACGGCGACGAATCCCTTGCTGAGTCGCATTCTGATCTCCTTGCTGGGTGACCCGGACGCCGGGCGGCGATCGGGTGTCGTGGGCCGGCTGTTCGGGTGCCGGGCAACGGGTCGCGGACTCGGCCGCGCCCGCTCAGTGCGTGAGGATCTTCGCGAGGAAGTCCTGGGCGCGGGTCGACTGGGGGTCGGTGAAGAACTTCTCGGGCGTCGCCTCTTCGACGATCTGACCGTCGGCCATGAAGACGACGCGATCGGCGGCCTTGCGCGCGAACCCCATCTCGTGGGTGACGACGATCATCGTCATGCCGTCCTTCGCGAGCTGCACCATGACGTCGAGCACCTCGGTGATCATCTCGGGGTCGAGTGCGCTGGTGGGCTCGTCCAGGAGCATCACCTTGGGGTCCATCGCCAGTGCCCGGGCGATCGCGACACGCTGCTGCTGCCCGCCCGAGAGCTGGGACGGCATCTTGTCGGCCTGGTTCGCGACGCCGACCCGCTCGAGCAACTGCATCGCCCGCTCGCGCGCCTCGGCCTTGGTGCGCTTCCGCACCTTGAGCTGGCCCAGCATGACGTTCTCGAGGATGGTCTTGTGCGAGAAGAGGTTGAAGCTCTGGAACACCATGCCGACGTCGGCGCGCAGGCGGGCGAGAGCCGCACCTTCTTCGGGCAGCCGCGTGCCGTCGATCGTGATGACGCCGTCGTCGATGGTCTCGAGGCGGTTGATCGCCCGGCAGAGGGTCGACTTGCCCGAACCGCTCGGGCCGATCACGACGACCACCTCACCCTTGCCCACCGTCGTGGTGATGTCCTTCAGGACGTGGAGGTCACCGAAGTGCTTGTTGACGTGGTCGACCACGACGAGGGGTTCCATGCGCCCACACAAACAGACCCCCAGGTCGGGGTCAAATTCACAGTGGATTCTTAATGAAAACGAAACGACGCGTCCCACCGCGACGAGAGCGCACGGCCCGACCCGCGCCTCCTGCGGGACGAGGAGGCGCTAGCTGCGGTGGGCGAAGGCGCTCTCGTAGAGGCACACCGAGGCCGCCGTCGCGAGGTTCATCGATTCGGCGTGACCGTAGATGGGCACGACCAGGGCGCGGTCGGCACGCGCGAGGTCGGCGTCGGTGAGACCTCGGGCCTCGTTGCCGAAGAGCCAGGCGGTCGGTTCGGCGAGCACGCCCTCGGTGCGGGCGGCGAGCAGGTCGTCTCCCTTGACGTCGGCGGCGAGCACCTGGAGGCCGACCTCACGACACCGGTCGACGATCGCCGGCAACTCGACGCCCACGGCGACCGGCACGTGGAACAGCGAACCCGTCGTGGACCGGACGACCTTGGGGTTGTAGAGGTCGACGCTGCGACCGGTCATGATGACGGCGTCGGCACCCGCGGCGTCCGCGGCCCGGATGATGGTGCCCGCGTTGCCGGGGTCGCGGACTTCCTCGAGGATCACGACGAGCTTGGGCTCGGCGGCGAAGACGTCCTTGACCGATGTGGGGAACTGCCGACAGACGGCGACGATGCCCTGTGGCGTGACCGTGTCGGCCATGGCCTCGAGCACCGGCTCGGTGACGAACTGGACGTCGATGCCCTCCGCCCCGGCGGCGACCGCCACCTCGGGGTAACGCTCGAGAGCAGTCGGGGTGCCGAAGAGTTCGACGATCAGCTCGGGCCGGAAGGCCAGGGCCTCACCGACCGACTGCGGCCCTTCGAGCAGGAACGTGCGGGTCTCGGTGCGAGCGTCGCGCTTCGAGAGCTTGGCCACCGCCCGGACTCGGGGTGAACGGGGATTGTCGAGCAGGGAGTCGTGGGGCACCCGTCCATGATGCCGCACGAGGACCACCACGTGCCGCGGACGCACGAGACCCGACGGCGACACCGGGGTGGGTGTCGGGCCGTCGGGCCTCGAGGGTGGTGCGGGTGCGACTACGCGGCGACCTTGGGGGCCGAGGTGTCGGCGGGCAGCGCGGCCTTGGCGGTGGCGACGAGCGACGCGAACGTGGCGGGCTCGTTGACGGCCAGCTCGGCCAGGATGCGACGGTCGACCTCGACGCCGGCCAGGGACAGACCCTGGATGAGGCGGTTGTAGGTCAGGCCGTTCGCACGCGACGCGGCGTTGATGCGCTGGATCCACAGACGACGGAACTCGCCCTTGCGCGCACGACGGTCACGGTACGAGTAGACGAGCGAGTGCGTGACCTGCTCTTTGGCCTTGCGGTACAGGCGCGAACGCTGACCGCGGTAACCCTCGGCACGCTCGAGGATGACGCGACGCTTCTTGGCGGCGTTGACCGCTCTCTTGACTCTTGCCATTTTCTTGTTCCTCTACGTTCGTGTCAGCGGTCAGTGACCGAGAAGCTTCTTGGCGACCTTGGCGTCGGCGGGAGCGAGCACCTGGTCCTGGTTCAGGCGAGCCTTGCGCTTGGCGCTCTTCACCTCGAGGTTGTGGCGCATGCCAGCCTGCTGCTTCATGATCTTGCCGGAACCGGTGACCTTGAAGCGCTTCTTGGCGCCGGAGTGGGTCTTCTGCTTGGGCATGTCTTACTTACTTTCTTCTGTCGGTCGCTCGGCCGGTGCATCGGCCGGGACCTCGTCGGACGTCGGGTGCTTCGGCGGCTTGTTGGCCGCCTTGCGAGCTTCTGCCTCGGCCTTGGCCTCGGACTTGTTCTTGTGCGGGCCGATGACCATCACCATGTTGCGACCGTCGATGGTGGGCGTCGACTCGACGCTGCCCCACTCGGAGACGTCTTCGGCGAAGCGCTGGAGGAGGCGGACGCCCTGGTCGGGACGCGACTGCTCGCGACCACGGAACAGGATCATGGCCTTGACCTTGTCGCCGCCCTGGAGGAAGCCCTCGGCGCGCTTGCGCTTCGTCTCGTAGTCGTGCTTGTCGATCTTCAGGCGGAAACGGACCTCTTTGAGGATCGTGTTCGCCTGGTTGCGACGGGCTTCTTTCGCCTTCTGCGCAGCCTCGTACTTGAACTTTCCGTGATCCATGATCTTGGCCACGGGAGGCTTCGAGTTGGGGGCCACCTCGACCAGGTCGAGCTCGGCCTCTGCGGCGAGACGCAGGGCCATGGCGATGGGAACGACGCCGATCTGCTCACCTGCGGGCCCGACGAGGCGGACCTCGGGGACGCGGATACGGTCGTTCGTACGGGGATCGCTGATGCGGAACTCCTCTGTCGTCATTTCTGCATCTGGCGGGGCCGGACGGCCTCACCAGAGAAAGAGGAGTTTCGTGCGGGCACCGTCTGACGACGCATCACACCGCACCCTGGCTGCTCGGTCGCCGTCTGCCCGAGGCCTCTGACGAGGACCGAGGTGGAACGGTGGTGCTGATCGAACGGGGTGCCAACAACCCGGTAACCTTGTCTAACGGTCAAGCGCGGGTGGGAGAATCTCCACTTTCGCACGGAGCAGACGCTCCGAGCCTGGACGAGTTTAGCAGAGGATCAGTTCGTGAGCCACTCCCCCGACGACGCACCCATTCCCGACGCCCGCTTCGGCGATCCGGCACCGGCCACGTCGCCCGACACCTCCCCCGCGACGGCGCGGTTCGAGGACGATCTGCACTTCGGTGACGACGCCGCCCGTGACATCGCCGACGTCAACGCGGTCGAGGTCATCAACACCGTCTGCGTCCACCTGATGAGCGCCGCCGCGGTGAAGGTCGGCCTGGCCGACGATCCGCAGCGACAGACCGACCTCGACGAGGCCCGCAAGCTCATCACCTCCCTCGCCGGACTCGTGACCGCCAGCGCACCCGAGATCGGCGACCAGCACGCCCGGGCGCTCCGCGACGGCCTGCGATCGCTGCAACTCGCCTTCCGGGAAGCGTCGGCCATCCCCGACGCGATCGGCCAGGGCCCCGGCGAGAAGTACACCGGCCCCGTCAACTGAACCGCGCGTCCACCGAACCGCGCGTCCGGCTCCCGCACCCTGACGGACGGCTCGTCCTCAGCCCGGGACGACCTTCACCGACATGCTGTCGACCCGGTCGGCGATCACCGGATCGGCGGCCCAGGCCGCCTGCAGTCGCTGTAGCAGCGCGTGAAGGGCGTCGCGGTCCAGACCCGGCGCCACGCCCAGCTGGACGACGATCTCGGGGGCACCGAGCCGGGCGTCTCGATAGCCGGGCGCGACGACCAGGCTGACCAGCGCCTCCTCGTCACGTGACGCGTCGAGGAACGCGCGCAGGACGTCTTCGTCGTGGTGGCTCGGCACCCACGGGAGGTCTTGCGCGACGGCCCAGACGGCCGGACGACGCAGACCGAACTCGGTGATCGATCCAGGGTCGACCACGATGCGGTCGGTCGACTCCGAGGCGGCCGCGAGGGCCACGCGCCGAGCCTCCACCGGCACCGGTCGGGCAGCGGGACGCCACCGCGTCAAGGTCTCTACCGAGGTGAATGCCGGCAACACGTCCCGGCCGTCCGGACCGGAGACCGTGACGATGGAGAGCTCCTGCGTCTTGTCGACGCGGCGACCGTGGTCGTCGAGACCTTCGTCCCCCGCCACGGCGACCAGAGGCACGAGCAGGCGCGCCGGACGGAGGGCGTCGACGACGTCGCTCTCTCCGAGCCGCCCCTCGCGGAACCCGAGGAGGGCGTCGAGCAGGTCCGGGTCGGCGCACCCGTCGTCTCCGGCGTGCGCCGTGTCGTGATGGTCGAAGGTTCGCCCGGCCCACGGCCGCCCGGCGCTGTCTCCGCCGGGACCGGGATCGTCGTGTGCGTGCCCCGGTCCGCCCGGCGCGGTCGTCATCAGTTCGACGCGACGTCGAGGGCTGCGCCGAGGGTGAAGGCTCCCGAGTAGAGCGCCTTGCCGACGATGGCGCCCTCGAGCCCCTGCGGCACGAGCTCACGGAGAGCCACGAGGTCGTCGAGGCTCGAGATGCCCCCCGAGGCGATCACCGGACGATCGGTGTGCTCCATCACCTGACGCAACAGGTCGACGTTGGGACCCTGGAGCGTGCCGTCCTTCGTCACGTCGGTCACGACGTAGCGCGCACAGCCGGCCTCTTCGAGCCGCGCGAGGACGGCCCAGAGATCGCCGCCCTCTTCGGTCCAACCCCGCGCCGCCAGCGTGGTGCCCCGGACGTCGAGCCCGACGGCCACCGCCTCGCCGTACTCGGCGATGACGTGGGCGGCCCACTCGGGGTTCTCGAGGGCCGCGGTGCCGAGGTTGATGCGCTTCACGCCGGTGCTCAACGCGTCCTCGAGGGACTTGTCGTCGCGGATGCCACCGCTGAGCTCGACGTTGACGCCCTTGACCTGCTTGATGACCCTCTTGATGACGGCGCGGTTGTCTCCGCGCCCGAAGGCGGCGTCGAGGTCGACCAGGTGCAGCCATTCAGCGCCCTGGCTCGCCCAGTCGTCGGCTGCCGAGACCGGGTCGCCGTAGTTCGTCTCGCTGCCGGCCTCACCCTGGGTCAGGCGCACGGCCTGACCGCCCGCCACGTCGACGGCGGGGAACAGGGTCAGGGCGGGGGTGGTGCAGAACTCGCTCATGTCGTCTCTCTCACGGCGCCGGGCACCGCAGGGTCAGGAGGCGCGATCGGGTCGGTCGCGCCGGGGTCAGAGGGTGCCGAGCCAGTTCGAGAGCAGCCGGATGCCCGGCCGGCCCGACTTCTCGGGGTGGAACTGCGTCGCCCAGAGCGGGCCGTTCTCGACGGCGGCGACGAAACGGCCGCCGTGATCGGCCCAGGTGACGTGCGGTTCGGTGAAGGGTCGGATCACGTCGAGGGACCACTCTTGTGCGGCGAACGAGTGGACGAAGTAGAACCGCTCGTCGGCCACCCCGTCGAAGAGCACGCTGCCCTCGGGCACGTCGACGGTGTTCCAGCCCATGTGCGGCAGGACGTCAGCCTTCAGTTCGTCGACCACCCCGGGCCACGCCCCGAGGCCACCGGTGCTGTTGCCGCGTTCGACGCCGCCCTCGAAGAAGACCTGCATGCCCACGCAGATGCCCATGACCGGACGCCCGCCGGCCAGCCGTCGGTCGATCAGCTCGCCACCTCGCACGGACTCGAGCTGGCTCATGACGGCTGCGAACGCGCCGACACCGGGGACGAAGAGGCCGTCGGCCGCCTGCACCCGGGCGCGATCGGACGTCAACTCGACGTCGGCACCCGCCAACTCGAGCGCCTTGACGGCCGAGTGGACGTTGCCGCTGCCGTAGTCGAGGACGACGACGGAGGGACGCGCGCCGCTCACAGGGCGCCCTTCGTCGACGGGATGCCACTGACGCGCGGGTCGGGCTGGACCGCCTGGCGGAGCGCCCGGGCGAACGCCTTGAACTCGGCCTCGGCGATGTGGTGCGGATCACGCCCGCCCAGCACACGGACGTGGACGGTGATGCCGGCGTGGAAGGTGATCGCCTCGAAGACGTGGCGGACCATCGAGCCGGTGAAGTGCCCGCCGATGAGGTGGTACTCGAACCCCTCCGGCTCGCCCGTGTGGACGAGGTACGGACGCCCCGACACGTCGACGACCGCCTGCACGAGGGCCTCGTCGAGCGGGACGAGCGCGTCACCGTAGCGCGAGATGCCCGACTTGTCGCCGAGCGCCTGCTTCAGCGCGGTGCCGAACGTGATGCCGATGTCTTCGACGGTGTGGTGGACGTCGATGTGCGTGTCGCCCTTCGCGGTGACCTCGAGGTCGATCAGGGAGTGCTTCGACAACGCCGTCAGGAGGTGGTCGAAGAACGGCACCGACGAGTCGATCGTCGATCGGCCCGAACCGTCGAGGTCGAGGGCGAGGGCGATGCTGGACTCGCTCGTCTCGCGCGAGAGGGAAGCGGTACGGGCGGCGCGGGTCGTCTCGGTCACGAAGAGAGCCTAATGTCGCGGAGCGCCTCGAGGAACGCGGTGGTCTCGGCCTCGGTGCCTGCACTGACCCTCAGGTGGTTCGGGATGCCCAGGTTGCGGACGATGACGCCCCGCTCGAGCAGGCGCTCGAAGACGTCGGTCGGATCATCGACCCCGCCGAAGAGGACGAAGTTCGACCAGGTGGGCCACGGCTCGTACCCGAGCTCGGTCAACTCGTGCACGATGCGATCACGCTGTGCCTTAATGTCGTCGACCATGGCGAGCATCTCGCTCGCGTGCGAGAGCGCTGCGACGGCCGCCGCCTGCGTCAGGGACGAGAGGTGGTACGGGAGGCGCACCAGACGCAGCGCGTCGGCCACGGCCGGGTGCGCGGCCAGGTAGCCGACCCGGGCACCGGCGAACGCGAACGCCTTGCTCATCGTGCGGGACACGACCAGACGTTCGCGGCCGGCCAGGAGGGTCAGTGCCGTCGGCTGGTCGGCCGGCATGAACTCGGCGTAGGCCTCGTCGACAAAGACGATGCCGTCCGTCGCGTCGTAGGCAGCCTCGATCGTGGCGAGATCGAGAGGGGTGCCCGTGGGGTTGTTCGGTCCGCAGAAGAAGACGATGTCGGGACGGGTGCGCTCGATCTCGGAGATCGCGGTCTCGGGCGAGATGCGGAACCCCTCGTCACGACGACCCTCGATCCAGCGGCTGCCGGTGCCCGTGGCGATGATCGAGTGCATCGAATACGTGGGGGGGAACCCCAGGACGGAGCGGCCTGGGCCTCCGAAGGCCTGGAGGAGCTGCTGGATGACCTCGTTGGAGCCGTTCGCCGCCCAGATGTTGTCGCGGGTCAGATCGTGCCCGAGGTAGGCCGCCAGCGAGTCGCGCAGCGTCGTGAACTCACGATCGGGGTACCTGTTGACGTCGAGGACCGCCCGGGCCACCGACTCGACGATGTCGCGAGCGACGTCCTCGGGGATGGGATGCGTGTTCTCGTTGACGTTGAGAGCGACCGGGACCTTCTTCTGGGGAGCGCCGTAGGGCGTCAGCCCCCGGAGGTCGTCACGGATGGGCAGGTCGTCGAGACTGAAGGACACCCCACCATCGTACGGGCGGGCCGACGGTGTGTCGGGTCGGTCGCCACCGAACGAACACGATGTCAGTGGGCCGGACCACCCACCTCGTCGGCGGCGGCAGTTCAGCGAGTGTACTGAGCGGGGACGGCGAGGCTCTGCCCGGCGGAGACCTCGGCGCTCGGCAGGTTGTTGAGCGAGACGAGGTCGGCGATGACGTCGCGAGGATCGGCGTCGGGGTCGATCTCGGACGCGACCTGCCAGAGCGTCTCGCCACCGTCGACGGTCACGTGCTGGAAGTCCGCGCGACCCGTCGTGTCGGACGCGACGGCGCCGCCACCGTTGAGAACGAGCGCACCCGCCACGACGACGAGCGGGACCGCGACGAGCGCGGCGACGACCGCGCGGCCCCGCCGGGTGATGCGCAGACGCGTGCGCACGACTCGGGTCGAGTCGACGGGGGACGCAACTGCTGATGCTGAGGTGACGCTCATGAGGTGGTCCTTTCACCGTGGAAGACAGGGGACGAGTTCGTGCCCGGCACTCGGCCGGGAATGCCGGGCACGAAGACGTGTTCCGAACATACATTCGATTGCCGAGGCTTTCAACCCCCGCGACAGGTATCACCGGACGGAATCGCTGTGGATCGGGAGGCGATAACGCGACACACTCGAACATGTGTTTTGTCGACACCGCCCGATCGGATACGGTTTCGATCGGTGGTAAGAGTCAAACAGGGACCACCGACATCGACGGCAGGAGACCCATGAGCGACCCGAAGCGCACCCCGCAGGCGGCCACCGACGCCCCCCGTCAGCTCGATCCGGCTGTCCTCCACCGCAAGGAGTTGACGGCGAAGCAGGAGTCGATACTCGCCGCGATCACCGAGAGCATCGGACACCGCGGGTATCCCCCGAGCATGCGCGAGATCGGCGACGCCGTCGGCCTCAAGTCCCTGTCGAGCGTCACGCACCAGCTGAACCAGCTCGAACTCGCCGGCAAGATCCGCCGCGACCCGAACCGACCCCGAGCCCTCGAGGTCCTCATGGACGCGACGGCGCCGGCGGCGGCCCCGGCCACCGTCTTCACGACGAGTGACGACGGCGACACGGCTCACGTCCCCATGGTCGGACGGATCGCCGCCGGCATCCCCATCACGGCCGAGCAGCAGATCGAGGACGTGATGCCCCTGCCGCGTCAACTCGTCGGCAAGGGCGAACTGTTCATGTTGCGGGTGGTCGGCGACTCGATGATCGACGCGGCGATCTGCGACGGGGACTGGGTCGTCGTGAGGCAGCAGCAGGACGCCGAGAACGGCGACATCGTCGCGGCCATGCTCGACGACGAAGCGACCGTCAAGGTGTTCCGCCAGAGAGACGGCCACACCTGGCTGCTTCCCCGGAACAGCGCGTTCGAACCCATCGTCGGCGACCATGCGCAGATCCTCGGCAAGGTCGTCGCCGTGTTGCGCTCCGTCTGATCGTCTCTCGGCGGTCGCGACCCGCCCCGCGCACGACGAAGCGCCGACCACCACAGGTGGTCGGCGCTTCGTCGTTCGAGGACGTGGGGCTCGGCGTCAGCGCCCCACGCCCACGGGAGCCACGTAGGGCGTGAGCCCGGCGACGTCACTCGGGTAGACCCGGGCGTGGACCCGGGTGCCCTCTTCCTCGTAGTCCGTGCTGACGATGCGGCCCGAGTCGTGGAGGTGGGAGACGACGTCGCCGCGGTCGTACGGCACCAACAGGTCGAGCTCGATCTCGGGTTCGGGCAGGACGGCTGCGATGCGGGCCAGCAGCTCGTCGATGCCCTCACCTGTCCGTGCCGAGACGAAGACCGCCGTCGGCTCGAGTCCGAGCAGGACGAGACGCTGGTCGTCGTCGACGAGGTCGCTCTTGTTGTAGACGACGATCTCGGCGATGTCGCGACCGTCGACCTCGGCGATGACGTCTCGGACGGTGGCGAGCTGGGCGGCGGGGTCGGGGTGCGACCCGTCGACGACGTGCACGATGACGTCGGACGCCTCGACCTCCTCGAGCGTCGATCGGAATGCCTCGACCAGCTGGTGAGGGAGGTTCCGGACGAATCCGACGGTGTCGGCGTACGTGAAGGGACGACCATCAGCCGTCACGCTCTTGCGGACCGTCGCGTCCAGGGTCGCGAACAGCGCGTTCTCGACGAGGACGCCCGCGCTCGTCAACCGGTTCAGGAGGCTGGACTTCCCGGCGTTCGTGTACCCGGCGATGGCGACGGTGGGCACCTCGTTGCGGTCACGGTTGGCTCGCTTGGCGTCGCGGGCAGGCTTCATCTCTTTGATCTGCTTGCGGAGCCGGGCCATGCGGGTGTGGATGCGGCGCCGGTCGAGCTCGATCTTGGTCTCACCGGGCCCGCGGCTGCCCATTCCGGCACCCGCGCCTCCGACTTGTCCACCGGCCTGGCGGGACATCGACTCGCCCCAACCGCGGAGACGGGGCAGGAGGTACTCGAGTTGGGCCAGTTCGACCTGCGCCTTGCCCTCCCGGCTCTTGGCGTGCTGGCTGAAGATGTCGAGGATGACGGCCGTGCGGTCGATCACCTTGACCTTGACGACGTCCTCGAGGGCGCGTCGCTGGCTGGGGGCCAGTTCGGTGTCGGCGATGACGGTGTCCGCGCCGAGGGCCGCGACCGTTCCCCGCAGTTCTTCGGCCTTGCCCTTGCCCAGGTAGGTGCTCGGGTCCGGGTTCGGCCGTCGCTGCAGCAGTCCGTCGAGCACGACCGCCCCCGCCGTCTCGGCCAGGGCAGCGAGCTCGCGAAGGGAGTTCTCGGCGTCCGCCATCGACCCCTGAGAGTAGACGCCGATCAGGACGACGTTCTCGAGGCGCAACTGTCGGTACTCGACCTCGGTGACGTCCTGCAGTTCGGTCGACAGGCCCGCCACGCGGCGGAGCGCCTGGCGGTCGTCGCGCTCGGACTGATCGCCGTCGGAGTCGCCGTCGTGGTGCAACGAGCGGGTCTGGATGGCCTGAGCCGGCGAGAACACGGTGTAGCCGGATGCCCTCTGGGCTGCACGATCGAGCACGCGCGCGACGACGTCGTCGGGCTGGTCGTTCCGCTCCGGATCGAGCGGGGTCGTGGTGTGGTCTGTCATCGGGGTGATACTAACCCTTTCGGTGTGCGGAGAGCAGGGAGCGAGGCCCTGCCGGATGTTCGGTAGGTTGGCGACCATGGCCAGCGAGCACTACTTCTCCCCCCAGCCCGGCAGCGAGGCCAAGCCCCGGACGATCGAGGTCGTCCTCGCAGGCCGGGAGCTGACCCTGACCACGGCTGCCGGCGTCTTCAGCCCCGGCCGCGTCGACCCGGGCACCTCGGTCCTGCTGGCGGGCACGCCGACGCCGCCGAGGGCGGGCCATCTGTTGGACGTCGGGTGCGGGTGGGGCCCCATCACACTGAGCCTCGCGTTGTCGTCACCCGACGCGACGGTCTGGGCCGTCGACGTGAACGAGAGAGTGCTCGACCTCGTGCGCGAGAACGCGCGGTCGGTCGGCCTCGAGAACGTCAACGCCGTGACCCCCGACGGTGTTCCCGACGATCTCCGCTTCGCGACGATCTGGTCGAATCCGCCGATCCGGGTCGGCAAGGCCGAACTGCACTCCCTGCTCGAACGGTGGCTCCCCCGCCTCGACGCGGGGTCGGACGCGTGGCTGGTCGTGCAGAAGAACCTGGGAGCCGACTCCCTGCAGCGCTGGATGAACGAGACCATGACCGGCGTCGTGGACGTGACCCGCGCCTCCACCAGCAAGGGATACCGGATCTTGCGTGCCGAGCGACTCAGCGACGCCGACTGATCGGACTTCTCGCCGAGATCTGGACGCCGCCCCCGGCGCGGCTCAGAGTTCGAGCGCGCCGGTGAAGACCAGTTCGGCCGGCCCGCTGAGTGAGACGTGCTCACCATCGGCGTGATGACTCACCGACACGCCCACGACGCCGCCGGGAACCTCGACCAACCAGGCCTCGGGTGCCGAGGCTCCTGCCCAGTACCGCGTCGCCAGGGCGGCCGCTGCCGCACCGGTGCCGCACGACAGGGTCTCGCCGCTGCCGCGCTCGTGGACACGCATGCGGATGCGACCCAGCCCGTCGACCACGAGCGGGTCCGCCGGGACCACGAACTCGACGTTCGCCCCGTCGGCCGGGGCCGGGTCGACGATCGGCACGTAGGTCAGGTCGAGACCGTCCAGTTCGTCGTCGCCGGCGAGTGCCACCACCACGTGGGGGTTGCCCACCGAGATCGGCAGGCCGGGACGCGCCGCGTGCAGCTCGCGCGCCCGCACGACCGGATCGTCGTCGCCGAGCCTCCACGGCCCCAGGTCGACGCGGAAGCCCGTGCCGTCACGACGCACCTCACGCGCGCCGGCCCGCGTGCCGACGACGAGCACGTCGTCCTCGCCCAGCTGGACCAGCCCCCGCTCGAGGAGGTAGCGCGCGAAGACACGGATGCCGTTGCCGCACATCTCGGCCGGGCTGCCGTCGGCGTTGTGGTAGTCCATGAACCACTCGGCGCGCGGCTCGGTCTCGAGCAGGCCCGCCTCGGTGGACAAAGCCGCCGTGCGGACCGCACGGATGACCCCGTCCCCGCCCACCCCGAACCTCCGGTCCGCCAGGGCCCGGATCATGACGGGGCTCAGGTCGGTGCCCGCATCGGGATCGGTGAACAAGACGAAGTCGTTGCCCGTGCCGTGCCCCTTGGTGAACTGCAGCGTGGTGGTCACCCCAGGATTCTAGCCACGGCCCGGTCGACCGCCTGGGCGTCGCCCGAGCGGGACCACTCGACGTCGTCGTACCGGCGGAACCAGCTCGCCTGGCGGCGGGCGTAGCGACGGGTGAGGGCCGCCGTGGCATCGATGGCGTCCCCCTCGCCGAGCTCACCCCGGATCTGGGCGACGGCCTGCGCGTAACCGATCGCCCGGCTCGCCGTGACCCCTCGCTCGAGCCCGAGGGGAAGCAGACCCCGTACCTCGTCGACGAGACCGTCTCGCCACATCTGGTCGACGCGTCGGTCGAGACGTTCGACGAGCACGGGGCGCTCCTCGGCCACGCCGAAGACGCTCGACGGCCGCCACGGTGACGACTTCTCGGGCAGCGTTCCCGAGAGGGGACGTCCGGTGAGGTCCCCGACCTCGAGCGCCCGGACGAGACGCCTGGCGTTGGATGGCCCGATCGACGTGGCGGACGCCGGATCGCGCTCTCTCAACAAGTCGTACAGCGCCCCTGCTCCCCGCTCGTCGGCGATCGCTTCGTAGCGACTCCGGATCGCAGGATCGGTGCCGGGGAACCGGAAGTCGAACAACACGCTCGAGACGTAGAGCCCGGACCCGCCGACGAGGACCGGCACCGCCCCTCGCGCGACGATGCCGTCGATGAGGTCCCTGGCTTCGCGTTGATACCACTCGACGCTCGCCTCGTCGGTGACGTCGAGGACGTCGAGGAGATGATGCGCGAAGCCTCGCCGTTCGGCGACCGGCAGTTTGGCCGTGCCGACGTCCATGCCCCGGTAGAGCTGCATGGCGTCCGCGTTGACGATCTCGACCGTCTCGCCCCGGGCGGACAGTGCCTCGGCGAGGTCCAGCGAGAAGGCGGACTTCCCCGTGCCGGTCGCCCCGACGATCGCGACCAGCACGTCAGCGGAGGTCGTCGGTCGTGCTGTAGATCGGCGTCGTCGCCACCCGCAGCGTGGGCAGACCGAGGCTCACCCTCGCCGGCCGAGCCGAGGAGGGGCGGGTCGCGTCACCCCCGGACGGCACCCCGCACGAGGCGGCCTGCGCGGCGTCCCAGGCATCGCCCGCCCGCGTGCGACGGACCTCGTAGAGGGATTCGGGCCCCTCGACCGCATCGGCGAGCAGGTAGAACGGCGCGGCGTCGGTGATCCTCACGCTGACGACGTCGCCGGGTCGCGGAACGGCAGCACCCGTCGGCACCTCGAAGTGGACGAGACGGCTGTCTTCGGCGCGACCCGAGAGACGGTGGGTGGAGGCGTCCTTCCGCCCCTCGCCGGTGGCCACGAGGACCTCGACGGGACGCCCGACCTGGCGACGGTTCTCTTCGGCGGAGATGCGATCCTGAACCGCCGTCAACCGCTCGAACCGTTCTTGGACGACGGCCTTCGGGATCTGGTCGGCCATCTCGCCCGCGGGCGTCCCGGGGCGCACCGAGTACTGGAACGTGAACGCCGAGGCGAACCGGGATCGCTCGACGACCCGGAGGGTCTCGGCGAAGTCGTCCTCGGTCTCGCCGGGGAACCCGACGATGATGTCGGTGCTGATCGCGGCGTCGGGCATGGCCGCGCGCACACGATCGATGATGCCGAGGAACTTCTCGCTGCGGTAGCTGCGTCGCATGGCCCGCAACACCCGGTCGGACCCCGATTGCAGGGGCATGTGCAACTGGGGCATCACAGCGGGCGTCTCGGCCATGGCGGCGATGACGTCGTCGGTGAAGGACGCCGGGTGCGGGCTGGTGAAGCGCACCCGCTCGAGCCCGGGGATCGCGCCGACGGCCCGCAGCAACTTGCCGAAGGCGAGTCGATCGCCGAACTCGACACCGTACGAGTTCACGTTCTGCCCGAGCAGCGTCACCTCGACGGCCCCGTCGTCGACGAGCGCCCCGACCTCGGCGAGGATGTCGCCGGGGCGGCGGTCCTTCTCCTTGCCTCGGAGCGAAGGGACGATGCAGAAGGTGCAGGTGTTGTTGCAGCCGACCGAGATCGAGACCCAGCCGCTGTGCGTGGACTCGCGCTTGGTCGGCAAGGTCGAAGGGAAGACGTCGAGCGCTTCGAGGATCTCGAGCTGGGCCTCGTCGTTGTGCCGCGCGCGTTCGAGCAGCGTGGGCAGGGCACCCATGTTGTGCGTACCGAAGACGACGTCGACCCACGGCGCCCTGTCGAGGATGACGTCCTTGTCTTTCTGGGCCAGGCACCCGCCGACGGCGATCTGCATGCCTTCGTGCTTCTTCTTCAGGCCGGCGAGGGTCCCCAGGGTCCCGTAGAGCTTCTTGTCGGCGTTCTCGCGTACTGCGCAGGTGTTGATGACGACGATGTCGGCCTCGGCTCCGTCGGCGGCCACGTAGCCGGCCGCCTCGAGTGAACCACTCAACCGCTCCGAATCGTGCACGTTCATCTGGCACCCGAAGGTACGGACCTCGTACGTGCGGGCCGGGCCGTCGACGGGCGAGGGGATGCTGGTGGTGGCGACCGTCGTCATGGTGACTCAGTGTAGATCGCCGCCACCCCCGAGCGGATCACTCGAAGCGGACGCCGCCCCGACCGCTGCCACCCCGAGGCAGGGCCTTCTCGATGGCACGACGCACGACCTCGGAGCGGTACCCGCGGCGCATCAGGTACCCGTTGAGACGACGCTCCGCCGTCTCGCGGTCGAGCCCGCGCAACGAACCGGCCCGTTTGCGAGCCCATTCGTCGGCACGTTCTTGCTCTTCGTCGTCGTCCGTGTCGGACAGCGCCTCGTCGATGATCGACGGATCGATTCCACGGGCGCGTAGTTCGGACGTGACGGCCCCGCGGCCCAGCCCCTTGCGCTCTTGCTTCGACCGGACCAGGGTCGCGGCCAGTTCGCTGTCGTCGAGCAGGCCCACCCGCTCGAGCCGAGCGATCTCGTCGGCGACGACCGATTCATCGAGGTCACGCGAGAGAAGCAGCTTCTCCATCTCGTGAGAAGACACACCACGGCGCGAGAGGGCGTGCAGGCTGACGTTCTCCGCCCGTCGCTTCTGCGCTTCGAGGTCCTCCGGCCCGTCGTCGGGCTGATCGTCGAACCCGGTGGCCTTGGGCCGACCGGCCGCGCCCGCTCGAGAACCTCGCGCGGACGGGTGGTCGGCCTCCGAGGCCAGCGGGGACGCGTCGCCGACCCAGTGGGCGCTGATGGCCGTCAGGACGGCTTCGGAATCGTGGGACGGAGCGTCCGAAGCCGCTGGAGCGACCCTCTCGCCGGACGTCGACGATCCGGTCGCAACACCGAAGAGGGGCGTGACCGGCGCGAGCCGCCCGCTGTCGACGCCGTCGACAGCGGGACCCGCCCCCGTGGCGTCGTCGTCGCGCGTGGTCATGCGCCCTTGCGAGCGGCGATCTTGGCCTCGATCGACTCGACGGGCGCTTCGACGGGCTTGGCACCACCGACTCCGAGCTTGGCGAGGATCTTCTGCTCGATCTCTTGAGCGATGGCGGCGTTCTTGATGAGGAAGTTGCGCGAGTTCTCTTTGCCCTGACCGAGCTGGTCGCCTTCGTACGTGTACCAGGCACCCGACTTGCGGACGATGCCGTGCTCGACACCGAAGTCGATGAGGCTGCCCTCGCGCGAGATGCCCACACCGTAGAGGATGTCGAACTCGGCCTGCTTGAAGGGCGGAGCCATCTTGTTCTTGACGACCTTGACGCGGGTGCGGTTGCCGACCGCGTCGGTACCGTCCTTCAACGTCTCGATGCGGCGGATGTCGAGACGCACGGACGCGTAGAACTTGAGCGCCTTTCCGCCGGCCGTCGTCTCGGGGCTGCCGAAGAAGACACCGATCTTCTCGCGCAGCTGGTTGATGAAGATCATCGTGGTGCCGGTCTGGCTGAGCCCACCGGTCAACTTGCGCAATGCCTGTGACATGAGTCGAGCCTGCAGACCGACGTGCGAGTCGCCCATCTCACCCTCGATCTCGGCACGCGGCACGAGCGCGGCGACCGAGTCGATGACGACGAGGTCGATCGACCCCGAACGGACGAGCATGTCGGCGATCTCGAGAGCCTGCTCACCCGTGTCGGGCTGCGAGACCAGCAGCGCGTCGATGTCGACGCCGAGCTTCTTGGCGTACTCGGGGTCGAGAGCGTGCTCGGCGTCGATGAACGCAGCGATGCCGCCGTTGCGTTGGGCATTCGCGATGGCGTGCAGGGTCAGGGTCGTCTTACCGGACGACTCGGGACCGTAGATCTCGACGATGCGGCCACGAGGGATGCCACCGATGCCGAGAGCGACGTCGAGGGCGATCGAGCCGGTGGGGATCACCGCCACGGGAGCACGCTCGTCGCTGCCGAGGCGCATGACGGCGCCCTTGCCGAACTGGCGGTCGATCTGGGCGAGAGCCGTCTCGAGTGCTTTCTCGCGGTTTTCAACTGAGGGCATGTCGTTCTCCTTCGTGGTGGTCGTCCGTGCGCCTGTAGGCTGTCGCGTCGACGCCGACCGGTGGTGCAAGGTCGTCGTCGCTACGACAAGGCTGGTGTCGCCGGCAAGTGCCGGTGACGCGGGACGTCGATGCGAGAAACGCTACGGGCCACCTCCGACATCGCAGTGGCGGTGGGGGCCCGACGTGTAGAACTCGCTCGTCCACGTCCTTGTGGAGGACGCTACCACCCGTCCGAACAGGTGTTCGACCCATCGGCCTCGGCGTGTCGAACACACGCCCGACCGGGCTGCGCCTCAGTCCGTCGGTTCGGGCAACCCCACACCGTGGCGACGGCCCACGGGGACGCCCTCGGCGTCGCAGAGGGCGAGCCACACGTCGCGGGGTGACTCGCCTTGCGCGATCGCCTGGTCGGCGGTCCTGTCACCGAGCGACTGGATCACGAGATCCCGGGTGACCACCCGACCGTAGGCTTCTCCGAACTCGTCCTCGACGGCCCGGGCGAACTCGCTCTTGCGCATCAGACGAGGGTACCCCGGACGACGAACGCCCCCGGCGGGAGCCGGGGGCGTTCGTGGCGACGAAGGACGGTCAGCGGACCGCGAGGTCGGAGTCGAACTCGGCGACGAGGTCGTCCGGAAGCGTGTCGGGGATCGGGTTCAGCCCCTCGATGACGGCCATGCGGTCACCGACCTCGCGCATGATGACCGAGATGGGCGTCTCGAGGGCGTCCGCGACGGACGCGAGGATCTCGGAACTCGCTTCTTTCTGACCCCGCTCGACCTCGCTGAGGTAGCCGAGGGCGACGCTGGCCTTGCTCGCGACCTGACGGAGCGTGCGACCCTTCTGCAGGCGGAAGTCGCGAAGGACGTCGCCGATTTCTTGACGTACCAGGACCATGGGACCCTCCTTCGGGGACGACCCATCTGCCGGGATGGTTGCAGATGGGGGACGGCGGGTGGTGCTCGGACCGACTGACCACGACTGTAGCCATCGGGGACTGTGCACCTGTTGTGAACTCGAGAGATGTAACGAGACCGAAACGCCGGCTATTCCCTCGTCTCGACCAGCCATCGATCGAGTGCTGCGAGGGATTCGGAGACGGTGGCGTTTCGGATGGCCTGCCGGTCGCCCGCGAGCGAGAGCTCGGCGACGCGGACGTCACCGGGCACCGCCAGACCGACGAAGACCGTTCCGGGTGCGTGACCGCCCTGGGGGTCGGGACCGGCGACGCCGGTGGTCGCGAGACCGATGTCGGCCGGGTGACCGCCTGCGGCCAACCGATCCCGAACCCCGACGGCCATGGACGCGGCGACGTCGGGATGCACGGGTCCGTGTCGCGCGAGCAGTCCTGGATCGACCCCGAGGAGCGTGTGCTTGAGCTCTGTCTGGTAGGCGACCACCCCGCCCAGGACGACGGCCGAGGCTCCGGGCACGGACACGAGTTCGGCGACCAGGGCACCGCCGGTGAGGGACTCGGCGACGGCGACCGTCAGCCCCCTGCTCGTCAACTCGGCCACGAGGTCGGCAGCCACGGTCATGCGGAGGTTCGTCCGTGCTTCATCGCCACACGCAGGTAGTCCGCCCCGGAGACGAGGGTGGCGACCGTGGCCGCCGTCATGAGCACGCCGTTGACCCAGTGCATGCCTTCTCCGACGACGTTCCAGAGGGGGAAGAGCGCCAGCGTCACCGCGACGGCTTGCAGCACGGTCTTGACCTTGCCGCCGCGGGAGGCCGGGATCACCCGGTCCCGCAGGACGGCGAAGCGGTAGACGGTGATGCCGACCTCGCGGACGAGGATGAGGGCGGTGACACACCACGGCAGCTCACCGAGGATGGTGAGCGAGACGAGTGCGCCACCGATCAACACCTTGTCGGCGATCGGATCGACGATCTTGCCGAAGTCGGTCACGAGGTCGAGGCCACGGGCCAGCATGCCGTCGAGGCTGTCGGTGAGGATCGCGACGACGAACAGGGCAGCGGCCCAGACGCGGAGTGAGCCGTCGGCCCCGTCGTCGATCAGCAACCAGGCGATGAACAGCGGCGCCATGAGTATGCGCACGACGGTGATCACGTTCGCGATGTTGCCGGTGCTGGCGGGCCCGGGCCCTCTCGAGGCCACCCGCCCTCGGAACGAGAAGGCCGAGCGTGGTGCCGTCGGGCGGGAGGCGTCGTCGTGGCTCATGGTCTACTCCCTGCCGGTCAGGTGCCAGGCGTCTTCGCTGCCGGCGTCGTCGTCCTCGGCGTACCCACGGGTCATGGCCTCGACCGGATCGCCGTCGTAGTCACCGGCGTCGGCGCGCGCGGCGGAAGAGGACCCGGAAGAGGCGCGGCCGGCGCCGGCGTCGGAGGCCGCGTCGCCCCCGCGCAGCTTCGCGAGCACGCCCGGGAGCTGCTCGGTGGTGACGAGCACGTCGCGAGCCTTCGACCCTTCGGACGGACCGACGATGTCTCGCGACTCCATGAGGTCCATCAGGCGGCCGGCCTTGGCGAACCCGACGCGCAGCTTGCGCTGGAGCATCGACGTCGAACCGAACTGCGTGCTGACCACGAGCTCGGCAGCCGCGAGGAGCAACTCGAGGTCGTCGCCGATGTCACCGTCGATCTCGCGCTTCTCGACCACCGCGGCGACGTCGGGGCGGTAGTCGGGTCGCGCCTGGCGGGTGACGTGGGCCACGACCTGGGCGATCTCGTTCTCTTGCACCCAGGCGCCCTGGACGCGCATGGCCTTGGAAGCACCCATGGGGAGGAACAGCCCGTCGCCCTGACCGATGAGCTTGTCGGCCCCGGGCTGGTCGAGGATCACCCGCGAGTCGGTGACGCTCGAGACGGCGAACGCGAAGCGCGAGGGGACGTTCGCCTTGATGAGTCCGGTCACGACGTCGACCGAGGGGCGTTGCGTCGCGAGAACGAGGTGGATTCCGGACGCACGGGCCAGCTGGGTGATGCGGACGATGCTGTCCTCGACGTCGCGCGGAGCCACCATCATGAGGTCGGCCAACTCGTCGACGACCACGAGGAGGTAGGGGTACGGCTTGAGCTTGCGCTGACTGCCGACGGGGAGGACGATCTCGCCACCGACGACGGCGCGGTTGAAGTCGTCGATGTGCCGGAAGCCGAAGCTGGCGAGGTCGTCGTACCTCATGTCCATCTCTTTGACGACCCATTGCAAGGCCTCGGCGGCCTTCTTGGGGTTCGTGATGATGGGCGTGATCAGGTGCGGCACGCCGGCGTAGATCGAGAGCTCGACCCGCTTGGGGTCGATCAGCACCATGCGGACGTCGGTCGGCTTGGCGCGCATCAACAACGAGGTGATCATCGAGTTGATGAAGCTGGACTTGCCCGACCCGGTGGCGCCGGCCACGAGCAGGTGCGGCATCTTGGCCAGGTTGGCCACGACGTAGCCGCCCTCGACGTCCTTGCCGACGCCGATCGTGAGCGGGTGGACGCTCTTGCTCGCCGCTGAGGACCGCAGGACGTCGCCGAGCGCGACGATCTCTTTGTCGGTGTTGGGGATCTCGACGCCGATCGCACTCTTGCCGGGGATCGGCGACAGGATGCGGACCTCGTTGGAGGCCACCGCGTAGGCGAGGTTCTTGGTCAGGGCGGTGACCCGCTCGACCTTGACGCCGGGACCGAGTTCGATCTCGTACCGCGTGACGGTCGGACCGCGCTTGAGGCCGGTCACCTTGGCGTCGACGTTGAACTGGTCGAGCACCTGGCTGATGGCGGCCACGATCGCGTCGTTCGCCTCGCTGCGGGCCTTCGCGGGCTCGCCGACCGACAGGCTCGAGGCGGCGGGGAGGCGATACGGGGCGCTCTCGGCACCGTCGTCGACCTCGTCGAGAGAGGGCGGTGCCGCCTCGTCGGGGTCGACCGCCAGGAAGTCGGCCGCTGCGTCGCTCTCGCCGACGGGCTCGGCCGGGACGACCGGGAGCACCGTGGTCGACGCGGTGGGCTGAACGGACGGGACGTCGAACCCCTGGGCACGGACGGCGTCCTCTGCCCGATCGAGGTCGCCGAGGAGGTCGGCGGAGAAGACGTCGGTCGGAGCCGTCGTCGGCGCGGCGGAGCCTGCCGCACCCGCCGCGGCGGCGTTGCCCGCGTCGTCCACGCTCGGCTCGAAGACGGGCTTCTTCCGTCGACGTCGTCCGGACGTCTCGGTGGCGGACGACTCGTCCGCCTTCACGAGTGGGGTGTCGTATGCAGGGTCGTCCTCGCGCTGGTCCTTGTTCCGCCGCCACCAGGGCAACGACTCGGACTCGGCCAGGTCGACGAGGTCGGGATCGGCGTCGGCCCCGTCCGCAGCCGAGGTCGTCTCGCCGAAGAGGTAGGAGTAGAGCTCGCCCAGACGGCGGTGGATGCGGTTCGGCGGCGTCTTGGTGATGATGAGCAGCGAGAACGCCAGGAGGATCACGACGAGAGGGACCGCGACCCACTCGGTGGCGAGAGCGACGAGCCAGGACGCCACGACCCAACCCAGCACGCCGCCACCGGTGGCGAGGGCCCGGAGCCCGGCGGCGGCCTCGGGTTGACCTCCGAATATGTGGCACAGAGCGCTGATCGAGACGATGGACAGGCCCAGTCCGATGCCGATGCGGGTGTTGTCGTGGACGGACGCCGGGTGCCGGAAGAGCCAGCCCGCGAAGAGGATCATGATGACCGGCAGGGCGTAGGCCACCCGCCCCACGAGCCCGCCGAAGGTGTAGGCGTCGAAGCCGACCGCGAGGGGGCTGGTCGGGTTGAGCCACTCGACGACGGCCCCGGCGATCGCGAGCAGCACGAGTAGGAACGGCACGCCGTCTCGCCGCTCGTCTTTCGCCAGGGACTCTTTGCCCAGGAGCCGGAACGCGCCCCCGGTCAGGTGCGCGAGCCCCATCCACGCCGTCACGAACGGCCCTGGGCCGTCCGGGACCGGGTCGGGCTGACGGGACGCGGGCAGCTTCTTGGTCGCCTTCGTGACGCCGGAGGTCTGCGACGCTCGCGACGACGAGCGAGCGCGCGCGGTCGACTTGGTGGGCGTGGCCATGGGCTCCAAGGTACCTCTCGGCACCGACAGCGGCCGGAGGTGCTCCGGTGTGTGTCAGTAGCGGATGGCGTCGATCACCTTGACGCGGATCGCCACGAGAGCAGGCAGGAGACCGGCCACCGCTCCGATCGCTGTGGCCGACGCCAGACCGATCAGGGCCGCCTCGACCGGGAACGGCGGGAGATCGCTGACGGCGCCCTGCGCGATGAAGCCCTGGACCGTCGGGTTCTCGACGACCAGGACGGCCACCACCACGCCGACGGCTCCCGCGACGACCGTGCCGACGACGCTCTCGAGCATGACCGAGAAGAAGACCCGAGGAGCCGTGGCCCCGAAGGACCGGCGCACGCCGATCTCGCGGATGCGCTGACGGACGGTCACGAGCGCGATGTTGACGAGTCCGAGACCGCCCAGCAACAACACCAGCACACCGACCCCGGTGATGATCAGCTTGATGGGACCGAAGGGGTCGGCGTCGCCGCCTGCGGCGTAGTCCTGTCGGGACACGTCGACCTGCACGTCGTCGCCGAGGCTGGCCCCCATGTCGGACGCCACCTGAGCGCTCAGGGCATCGCTGGTCTCGGGCGGCAGCCACATCTCGTACTGCGGGGTCTCGGCGCCGTAGCTCGCCAGCGCGAGGTCGTGGTCGGTGATCGGCAGAAGGTACATCTGCGGACCGTCGTACTCGGTCGCGGCCGAGACTCCGGTGACGACGAGCGTCGCCGAGTCCGCCCCTCGGACCAGCAGGGTCGGATGCGACGACAACGGTGGGGAGCCGAGCTGCCGCCAGAGCACCTCGTTGACGATGACGGGCGGCGCGAGACGTGACGCGTCCCCGTCGGTGAACCACGACCCCTCCGTCATGACGACCCGGTGCATCTCGCCGTAGGGGACGTCGACCGTGACGGCCCCGACCTCGGTCACCCCGTCCGGCAGCTGGACGGCTCGATTGCCGTACACGACGCGGCTGGTCTGCTCGATCCCGTAGCGTGCCGTCGTCGTGGCGAAGGCGTCCGCGATCGCCTCGGTGCTCGGCGACGTGGCACCGTTGGAGTAGGCGTTGACGTAGTAGTTCGCGGGACGGCCACCGAACCGCTCCGCGTTCTCGCGGGAGGACTGCTCGGCGAGCCCGCCGAGGGCGACCACGCCGGTCAGGGCCGCGACGGCGACTGCGACCCCGATCAGGCTGAGCAGCACGCGGAGCTTGTTGACGCGCAGTTCGGCCCAGGCCTCGGCGAAAGCCCCCACCACGTCGGCCACCACACGCTTCACGCGTCGACCTCGTCACGCAAGGACGACGTCGACGCGGCAGACGACGACGTAGGCGTCGGTGTTCCGAGAGCTCCGTCGACCGACGCCGAGAGGACACCGGTGTCGAGCTGGTAGTGCCTCGAGGCCCGGGCGGCGACGGCCAGGTCGTGGGTGATGGTGACCAGGGCGGCCTCGTTCTCGGTCGCGATGCCGTCCAGCAGCGTCATCACCCCGGCGCCCGTCTCGACGTCGAGGGCACCGGTGGGTTCGTCGGCGAGGATGACGCGCGGCCGCCGCACGAGCGACCGGGCGATCGCGACGCGCTGTTGTTCGCCACCCGACAGGCGATGGGGCATGGAGTCGGCCCGGTGACCGAGACCCACGCGCTCGAGCATGTCGCCCGCGATGGACCGGCGACGCCAGAACTCGGAACCCGACGAGTAGAGCAGGGGGGTCATGACGTTCTCGAGGGCCGAGCGCCCCTGGAGCAGGTTGAACTGCTGGAAGATGAACCCGACCTGGGCACCCCTCAGCCGGTCGCGCCGACCGCGCCGGATCGAGCGTACGTCGACGTCGTCGAACCAGTGCGTCCCCGTGGTGGGCTCGTCGATGAGCCCGAGGATGTTGAGCAGCGTGGACTTGCCCGACCCCGAACGACCCACGATGCTCACGTGCTCGCCGGCGTCGACCTCGAGGTCGACGCCCGTGAGGATGTCCAGCGTCCGGTCGTCGGAGAGGGGCACCGTCTTGGTGACCGCCTCCAGCCTGATCAGCGCCATCAGCCGCAGAGGTCCGCGCCCGTGGCCGGGTCGACGCAGTCGCCCTGTGGTGCGGCGGCGGCACCCGGGACGAACTCGAGCACCTGGTCGCCCTCGGCGAGGCCACCCGTGACCTCGACGATCGTGCCGTCGTTGATGCCGAGCGTGATGTCGCGCTCCTCGGTGGAACCGTCCGCTCCGACGACCGAGACGACGCCCTTGCCCGCCGCGCCCTCCACGGCCGTGAGGGGCACGGTCAGGACGTCGGTGGCGACACCGGCAGGGATGGTCAGCCTGGCGGCGAGTCCGCTGAACACGGTGACGTCGCCCGGCACGACGCAGGAGACGCTCTGGCCCGACGAGTCCCCCGTCGGCGCCCCGGCGTCGCCGCCGTCGTCCGGCCCGGTGGACGACGAGGTGCTCCCCCCGACGGTGAGCGCCGTGCACGGGAACGGTGCCGGTCCCCCGGTGATCGCGACGGAACCCTCGGTCGGGCGGCTGACGAGACGGTACAGCTGGTCCGCGGCGAGCGACCCCGTCACGTGGAAGGTGGGAGGCGCGACCTGCGCGACCGCGTCACCCACGACGACCGTCTGGTCCTTGATCACCGCGACGGCCGAGATCGTCCCGGCCACGGGTGCCGTGATGACGGCCGTCTTGACGATCGGCTTGCGCTCGGTCACGGTGCCGTCGGCGGCCACCAGGGGCTCCTGCGGCGTCTCGGACCGGAGCGTCGCGAGTCGGTCCCCCGCAGCGACCGCCTGTCCCTTGACGACGTCGACGCCGGTGACCGTGCCCGCCAGCGTCGCGGGCACGGGAGTCGCGGGGTCGGCGACGACGCTCGCGTCCACCACCACGTCGTTCGTGATGGTGCCGACGGCCACGGCGACCTGTGGTTCGACGAGCTCGCCGGTCGGCACGGCGACGGTGTCGTCGCCGACGGCCGGCGCCGCGAAGAACGCGAGCTTGACGAGTGCCGCCGCGATGGCGACGAAGATCAGGATGCGCAGGATCGGGAAGACCCAGACTTTGGCGATGCGCACGGCTACCCCCGGTCGATGTACTGACGTGTCAGACGTCACCGTATCGACGCGCCGGGTGTCGCCGCCTCACCCCCGAGGATGACTGCGGGCCCGCGATGCCCTCCTCGAGGACCATCAGAGTGCCGGCCTCGCGCCCGGGGTACGACGACGGCCCACGGGGTCTCCCGTGGGCCGTCGTCGTGTGCCTGCGCGTCAGGCGCTGATGACCACCGGCACGATCATCGGACGACGACGGTGCTGCGTGTTCACCCAGCGACCGACCGTGCGCCGCACGACCTGGCTGAAGGCATGCGTGTCACGCGTGCCGTTCTCCGCCGCCTCGGTGAGGGCCGCGATGATCTTGGGCTTGACGTCGTCGAAGACCCGCTCGTCTTCTGCGAAGCCACGCGACTGGATCTCGGGTCCGACCACGACACGGCCCGTGGACGCGTCCATCGCGATGAAGACCGAGATGAAGCCCTCTTCGCTCAGGATGCGGCGGTCCTTCAGATCGGCGTCGGTGATCTCGCCGACGGTCGAGCCGTCGACGTAGACGTAACCGATGTCGAGCTGGCCGACGACCTCGGCGACTCCGTCGCGCAGGTCGACGACGATGCCGTCCTCGCCGAGGATGGTGTTCTTCTGCGGCACGCCGGTCCGGACCGCCAACGCCGCGTTCGCGTACAGGTGCCGGTGCTCGCCGTGGACGGGCATGACGTTCTTCGGCCGCAGGATGTTGTAGCAGTACAACAGCTCGCCGGCGGAGGCGTGCCCCGAGACGTGGACCTTGGCGTTGCCCTTGTGGACGACCTTGGCCCCGAGTTTGGTGAGGCCGTCGATGACGCGGTAGACCGCGTTCTCGTTGCCGGGGATCAGGCTCGACGCGAGGATGATCGTGTCGTCCGCGCCGATCTCGATCTGGTGCTCGAGGTTCGCCATGCGGGCGAGGACGGCCATCGGCTCGCCCTGTGACCCGGTGCTCATGTAGACGATGCGGTCGTCGGGAAGGTCTTTGGCCTTCTTGGCGTCGATCAGGACGCCGTCCGGTACCTTGAGGTACCCCAGGTCGGCCGCGATGCCCATGTTGCGGACCATCGAGCGGCCCATGAAGGCCACGCGGCGACCGTTGGCGTGAGCCGCGTCGAGCACCTGCTGGACGCGGTGCACGTGGCTGGAGAAGCTCGCGACGACCACGCGACGCGGAGCCCGGCGGATCACGTCGTCGAGCACGGGCCCGATGTCCCGCTCGAGCGCGGTGAACCCGGGCACGTCGGCGTTCGTCGAGTCGGGCAGGAAGAGGTCCACGCCCTCTTCACCGAGGCGGGCGAACGCCCGGAGGTCGGTGATGCGGTCGTCGAGCGGCAGTTGGTCCATCTTGAAGTCGCCGGTGTGCAGCACGGTGCCGGCCGACGTGCGGATGGCGACGGCGAGAGCGTCCGGGATCGAGTGGTTGACCGCGATGAACTCGAGGTCGTACGGCCCGAGCGACTCGCGCCCACCCTCTTTGACGGCCAGGGTGTATGGCGTGATGCGGTGCTCTTTGAGCTTCGCCTCGATCAGCGCGAGCGTCAGCTGCGAACCGATCAGCGGGATGTCCTTGCGGAGACGCAGGAGGTAGGGCACGGCGCCGATGTGGTCCTCGTGGCCGTGCGTCAGCACGACGGCGAGGATGTCGTCGAGGCGATCACGGATGGGCGAGAAGTCGGGCAGGATCAGGTCGACGCCGGGCTGGTGCTCTTCGGGGAAGAGCACTCCGCAGTCGACGATGAGCAGCTTGCCGTCGATCTCGTAGACCGTCATGTTGCGGCCGATCTCGCCGAGCCCGCCGACCGGGATCACGCGGAGCGTGCCCTTGGCGAGTTCTCGGGGGGCGTGGATTGTCGTGGGCATCTGTTCCTTCGGTTGGCGTGGGGCTCGTGCCCCTCTGTGCGGGAGGTCTGCGGCCGACGTCGTCGTCGGCGGGGCTCAGGAGGTCAGCGCGTGGTGCCGTGCACCTTGGGCAGCGCACCGCCGGCCGCCGCGTTGCGGTCGGGCCGGAAGCGGCTGAGGTCGAGGCCGGGGATCGAGCCCACGTGCGACAGCTCGTCCTCGATCAGGGCGGCCTCGCTGTCTTCCGGGCCGACCAGGGGGAGGCGCACGCGGGGGCTCGAGATGCGACCGAGGCCGTGCAGGATGTACTTCGCCGCGACGGTGCCCGGCACGTGCGTCATGACGGCGCGCACGAGCGGCTCGAGCATCTGGTGCGCCTCGGTCGCGGTGTGCAGGTCGCCGGCGTTCACGGCGTCGACGATGGTGCGGTACGGCGCCGCGGCGATGTTCGCGGTGACGCCGATGAGGCCCGAGGCGCCGATGGCGAGGTGGGGCAGCACGTTGGCGTCGTCGCCCGAGAAGTAGAGGAGGTCGGTCTGGTTGAGGACCCGACTGACTTCGGCGAAGTCGCCCTTGGCGTCCTTCACGGCGACGATGTTCGGGTGCTTGGCGGCCCGGAGCAGGGTCTCGTACTTGATCGGGATGCCGGTGCGGCCCGGGATGTCGTACAGGATGACCGGCAGGTCGGTCGCGTCGGCGATCATGCGGAAGTGCGTGAGCACACCGGCCTGCGTGGGTTTGTTGTAGTAAGGCGTGACGATCATGACGCCGTCGGCGCCGGCCTTCTCGCTGGCCTTGTAGAGCTGGATGGCGTGCGCCGTCTCGTTCGACCCGCCACCCGTGATGATCTTGGCCCGGCCTGCGGCGACCGACTTGCCCACCTCGACGAGTCGGAGCTTCTCGGGGTCGGTCAGCGTGCTGGTCTCGCCCGTCGTGCCCGTGACGACGATGCCGTCGGCCCCGGCGCTGATGCAGTCGTCGATGTGCTTCTCGACAGCAGGCCAATCGACCTCGCCGTCAGCGGTGAACGGCGTCACGAGGGCGACGAGGACCTGACCGAAGGGGTTGCTGATGTTCGACACGCCCTCCAGCGTACTGGCTCGCGTCGGGCCCGACCTCCTCGTGAGGCGTCCGACGCCCCGGTCAGGAGGCGCCGGTCCCGTCGGCGAGGACGGCCGTCAGGGGGCGACGCGCCCGTTCGCCCCGAACGCCGCGTAGGTGAGGGGCATGAGCTCGGCCCAGAGGTCTTCCATCTTCTCGGCGCACATCTCGATCTCGCGCTGCGGGAACGACGGGAAGTGGGTGCCCTCGCGCTTCGTCCGGAGGCTCAGGAAGTTCATCAGGGACCGTGCGTTCACGGTCACGTACATCGACGAGTAGATGTTCAACGGCAACACGATCCGCGCGACCTCGCGGGCGATGCCGGCGTCGAGCATGCGCTGGTAGGCCTCGAACGCCTGCACCGACGCGGCGCGGGTGGCCTCGTCGACCAGCGCGGACTGCTCGGGTGTGCCGGGCAGGAAGTCGTAGGCGCCGGGCTTGCCGACCTGCTGCAGGTTGCGCGTGGGAGCGGGGACGTAGAAGACCGGGTTGAGCTCGCGGTAACGACCGCTCTCTTCGTTGTAGCTGGCCATGCGGTGACGCATGAACTCGCGGAAGACGAAGATCGGCGCCTGCACGTAGAAGGTCATCGAGTTGTGCTCGAACGGCGAGCCGTGGCGGTCGCGCATCAGGTAGTTGATCAGGCCGGCACCCTTGGTCGCCTGCGCCCCGTCGGCCGACGCCTGCGCGCCGTCGAGTGTCAGCTCGCCCATGGTGGAGACCCGGGCCGCGAAGAGCACGTCGGAGTCGTGGGCACTCGAGCGGACCAGCTCGACGGTGACGTCTGAACGGAACTCGGGGGTCTTGTCGGAGGGCACGGCGGGGGTGGCTTCGGTCTCGGGCACGGCGTCGACTCTACCTCGCAGGGCGCTCCCGACGGGAAGCGCCCGCGCCACCGGCGGACGCTCCCCCAGCGGGCCGGAATACGGTGTCCCCATGACCGACGCACTCACCGTCCTGATCTCCGGCGCCAGCGGCATGATCGGCACCGAACTCACCCGCCAGCTGCGCGAGGCAGGCCACCGTCCGCTCTCGCTGGTGCGTCGCGAACCCCGGGCCGACGACGAGTACACCTGGGTGCCCAGCGCCGGCATCGTCGACCACGACCTGATCGCCCGCGCGGACGCCGTCGTGAACCTGGCCGGCGCCTCCTTGGGTCGTCTGCCCTGGACGGCCGGGTACAAGCGCGAGATCCTCGAGTCCCGTCTGGCCGCGACGTCGACGCTCGTCGACGGCATGGCGGCGGCGTCGACGGCGCCCGCGACGTTCCTCAGCGGCTCGGCCGTCGGCGTCTACGGCGATCGGCCCGGCGAACGACTCACCGAGTCGAGCGGCCGGGGTGAGGGGTTCCTGAGCGACGTCGTCGTCGCCTGGGAGGCCGCCGCCCGGAAGGCCCCCGAAACCACGCGCGTCGTGATGCTGCGGACCGGCATCGTCATCGGCCCCGGAGGAGGCGCGCTCAAGCCCCTGCTGCCGCTCACCAAGCTGGGGCTCGGCTCGCGACTCGGCACCGGCGACCAGTTCTGGCCCTGGATCAGCCTGCACGACGAGGCCGCCGCGATCGTGCACCTCCTCACGTCGTCCGTCTCGGGACCCGTGAACCTGGTCGGCCCCACGCCGGCGACGAGCGACCTCGTGACGCGCACCCTGGCGGCCGACCTGCACCGTCCCTACCTGCTGGGCGTTCCCGAGGCCGTCATCTCGACCGCCATGCAGGAGGCCGGGCGGGAGATGCTGCTGCCGAGCCAGCAGGTCGTGCCCGAGGTGCTCGAGCGGGACGGCTTCACCTTCAGGCACCGCACGGTCGAGGACGCGCTGACCGCGTTCGTCGACGCGCTCTGAGCACGCGCACGACTCGGGTGGGCGGGTTCAGCCGGCCGTCTCGCGCCGGAGCTTGATGGCCCAGCGCAGGGCCTGACGAGCTCGTCGGCGGTCACCGCAGGCGTCGTAGGCCAGGCCCAGGCGGAACCACGCGCGCCAGTCGTCGGGTGCCGCCTCGACGGCCGTCTTGTAGGCGGGGAACGCCGCGTCGGCCGCCTCGCGCTCGTACCGACCGGAGGTACGCCGTGGCAGGTCGTCGACCGGCAATCCGCCCTCGGCCGCGAGTTGCCCGACGATCTGCTGCGTACGCAGACCGAAGCGCAGCTCGACCACCAGGGCGAACAGTCCCAGGAGGGGGAGGACGAGCAGGGCGACGCCGAGCGCGATGGCGACCGGTTCGCCCGTCGACAAAAAGAGGACGGCCCGCTGACCGACCAGCACGACGTAGAGGAGCAGGAGCAGCGCCATCAGGAGCGCGGCCGCACGCCCCTTCACGATTCGAGGGGCAGGACGGCGTCGAGCCCCACGACGACCCCGGTCACGCCCGGAGTGGCCTCGATGGCGACGAGGAGCCCCTTCTCGTACGCGCGCTGCGAGAGCGTGTCGTGCGTGAGCGTGAGGGTCTCGCCGTCACCGCCGAAGACGACCTCCTGCCTCGCGACGACGCCGCGGAGGCGCATGCTGTGCACCGGCACACTCGCCACCTGCTGACCCCTGGCCCGTTGGTCCGCGTGCGGGGCCGACACCGGGCCGAGGTCCCGACGAGCCTCGGCGATGAGTTCCGCCGTGCGCACGGCCGTGCCCGACGGCGAGTCGACCTTGCCCTGATGGTGCGCCTCGACGATCTCGACGGATTCGTAGAAGCGCGCCGCGAGGGTGGCGAACCGCGTCGCGAGCACCGAACCGATCGAGAAGTTCGGCACCACCAGGACGCCGGGGCCGTCCGCGTCGGAGACGACCGTCGAGAGACGGGCCAGGCGTTCGGCGTTGTAGCCCGAGGTTCCGACGAGCACCGGGATGCCCGCGCGGACGACGTGCTCGACGATCCCCGGACTGACGGCAGGGTGCGTGACGTCGACGACGAGGTCGGCCCCGAGGACGTCGTCGAGATCGTCGCGGGACGAGAGACCGGCGTGGAGCTCGAGCCCCGGGGTGCGCTCGACGAGGTCGACGATGAACGAACCGAGGGTGCCGGTGGCTCCCACCACGGCGATGCGCGAAGTCATGCCGTCCAACTTACCGGGGGCACCACGACGGACCGGGCCGCGCCGCGACCTAGCATGGACGGCATGCCCAGGTTCCGCGAGACGAGCGTCTCCTCCCCCGATGCCGCCGCCCTCCTGACCGAGTACTTCACCGAGCGCGAGAGCACCTTCCCCTCGGCACAGGGCACGTACACGACGACCCTGCCCGACGCCACGGCCTTCGTGCCGCCGGGCGGCGTGTTCGTCGTCGTCGAGGGAGAAGCGGCCGACCCGGACGCGGGTCGGGCCTCCGAGCCGATCGCGTGCGGCGGCATCCGACTCATCGCCCCCTCGGCCTCGGGGGCCGTGCGGTACGAGGTCAAGCACCTCTACGTGCGTCCCGCGGGCCGGGGACTGGGTCTCGGTCGGGCCTTGCTGGACGAACTCGAACGTCGGGCGTCCGCATTCGGGGCCGACGAGATCGTGCTCGACACGAACGACAGCCTGGCGGCTGCCGGAGGGCTCTACCGCAGCGCGGGATACGCGACGATCGAGCCCTACAACGCGAACCCGAACGCCACGACGTGGTACGGCAAGGCCGTCCGGGCAGAGGACCCGCGCGGGACCGCCTGAGGGGGGTGGCACCGGCGGACGAAGAGGTCAGAAGGGCTGTTCGACCGGAAGGCCGGTGCGCAGCTCGACGGGCAGGTGCCCGAGGTCGTTGTGCGTCACGAGCTCCGGCGGCTTCGCCGATCGCACCCGGATGATCGTCAACCCGGCGTTGGCCTGATTGACGCCCATCCACCGCCAGTCGGGTGCTCCGAACACCTCGCGGACGAACCACCCGATCACGAAGTTGTGCGTGATGAGGAGATCGTGGCGATCCTCTCGGGCCGGGGTGAGCCACTCGGCGACCGCGTCGGACATCTGGGCCTGCCCGGCCTCGATCTGCTCGTCCGTGACCCCGCCGAAGAACGGCTTGTAGGACGACGGCATGTCGGCCGTCGGACCGGACGGCACGCAGTCGAAGAGGAGGGTCGACGGCTGTGACTCGAGTGCCGGCATGCGCTCGGTCATGATCGCGGCCGTCTCTTCGGCACGCTCGAGCGGGGAGTGCCACGCTGCGTCGAAGGGGACTCCCCCGAGGCGCTCGGCGAGGAGGCGCACCTGGCGTTTGCCCCGTTCGCTCAGTGGACCGTCGGGCAGTCCGTGCTCGGCGTCCTGCTGTTCGCCGTGCCGGACGAGGTAGAGGTAATGGGACACCGTCGTCTCCTGGTTCATCGAGGGGTCGCTCCCGACGTCGTCGTCGGGATCGGGAAGGACGTCTCGTCGACCTCGCCCACCAGCACGGTCGACAAGGGGCCGGAGAGGAGGCGGTCCGCCAACGTCCGGACGTCGTCGGACGTCACGGCCTCGACCCGGGCGAGGGAGGTGTCGAGGTCGACGAACTCACCCGTCGAGATCTCGGCTCGACCGAGGCGGTTCATCCGGGTGTCGCTGTCCTCGAGGGCGAGGGCCGCCGCCCCTCCGAGTTGGCCGAGGGCTCGTCGGCGCTCGTCGTCGGTGATGCCGTCGGTGGCGAGGCCTTCGAGCTCGCCGAGCATGAGCCGGGCGACCTCACCCGCGTTGGCGGGCGTGCACCCGGCGTAGAGCCCGAAGAGACCGGCGTCGGAGTAGCTCGGGGCGAACGAGTAGACCGAGTAGGCGAGTCCACGGCGCTCACGGATCTCTTGGAACAGTCGAGACGACATGCCCCCGCCGAGCACCGAGTTCAGCACGGCCAGGGCGGGTCGACGGTCGTCCCCGACGGAGATGCCCGGCAGCCCCAGCAGGACGGTGGCCTGCTCGAGGGGACGCCGGATCACCTGGAGCGGTTCACCCGCGACGAGCCCGACGGGCGCGTCGTCGCGACGGGGCACGGGCGACGCCGCCTCGGTGGGCCACCCGGCCCGGTCGAGCGCCGCCGTCAACCGTTCGAGTGCTCGGTCGTGGTCGACCGCCCCGGCGATGGACACGACGAGATCCTGCGGACGGTAGTTCGCTCGGTAGTGCCGGTCCACGTCGTCGCGGGCCGCAGCACGGATGCTCTCGGGCGAACCCCCGATCGGACGACCGAGCGGGTGGTCGCCGAAGACCGACTCGAAGAGCCGCTCACCGGCCATGTCGGCGGGATCGTCCTCCGCCATGGCGAGTTCTTCGAGGATCACCCCTCGTTCGGTCTCGAATTCGGCCGGGTCGAGGGTCGACGAGGTCACCATGTCGGTGAGCACGTCGATCGCGTCGTCGAGGTCGACGTCGCGCACCCGGGCGTAGTAGCAGGTGTACTCCTTGGCCGTCGCGGCGTTGTGCTCGCCACCCACCGACTCGAACGACACCGCGATGTCGAGGGCGGAACGGGTCGGGGTGCCCTTGAAGAGGAGGTGCTCGAGGAAGTGAGTCGACCCCCGTTCGGCGTCCGACTCGTCACGGGACCCGACCGCGACCCAGAGGCCGATGGTCGTGCTGCGCGCCCCGGGCATGCGCTCGCTGAGCACCCGGACGCCCGAAGGCAGCACGGTGCGCCTCACCAGCGCGTCGCCCGTGGCGCGGAAGGAGATCTCGACCTCGTCGAGCGGGAAGGAGACAGGGCCGTTCATCATGTCGAGCCTAGGCGACCCTCCCTGCGGTAGTCCGTGAGCCCCACGGGACGGCTGGCACCCGAACTGGGGGACGATTCTGAGGACAAACAGACAACTCTGTTTGTCCTCATCGGTGTTAGAGTCAGACCACCGACGACGACCCCATCCCCCCTGATGGTCGTCGTCGGCGGCTGGTCGGACGTCGTCAGAAGGTCCGGAGCGCGCGTCCCCCACGCGGCTTCTAGCCGAGACGTCCCAAGGAGCCACGCTGTGACGGTCGATTCCCCCCAACCGGCCGTCCAGCGTCTCCCTGGTCGCCCTCGCGCCGACTCCCCCGTCCCCGGTGCCCGATCCCGCGTCCTGACGACCGCCGACCGCCTGTTCTACGACGAAGGCGTCCGCGTCGTCGGCGTCGACCGCCTCATCGCCGAGTCGTCGGTGACCAAGGCGACGTTCTACAAGCACTTCGGCGCGAAGGACACCCTCGTGCTCGAGTACCTCGCCGGTCGCCACGACCTCGAGGCGGCCGAGCTGTCCGCCCTGGTCGAGGCCCACGACGGGGGCCGCGCGACCCTCGAGGCGTACCTCGAGGCGGTCGGCGCCCGACTCCAGACCGTGTCGTTCCGAGGCTCGGCCTTCGCCAACGCGGCGTCCGAGTTCAGCGATCCGACCCACCCCGTCCGTCTCGCCATCGCCGAGCACCGCGAGTGGCTGACGGCCGAGATGGTCTCCCTCTTCAAGGTCGCGGGTCACCCCCTGCCGGGCGACGCAGCGGACGATCTCGTCCTCGCCCTCGACGGCGCCCAGGTGGGCGCCTACGCCGGCGACGCCATCGCCGCGGCGGCCTCCCTGCGCCGCACGGCGGAGCGGCTCCTCGTCGCCGCCTAGGTCACCGGCCGAGGACGCAGCACGTCGACGTCACCATGGGCGCCGTCCCCGCAACGCGTCACCGTGGTGCCGTCCCCGCGGACGTCGGCGTCGGGTGCCCCCAGGTACGGGCCGACCACGTCGCCTGGCGGTCAGGCCGAGGCGCGGTCGAGGTCGAGGACCTGGTTGCGTGTGAGCTGCACCCGCGCGGCCTGGGCGAGTTCGTAGACCTGCTTGGCGTTCGTCGCACTGGCCACCGGTGCCACGACGTTCGGCTTGGCGAGCAACCAGGCCAGCGCGATCGCGGCACTCGAGACCTCGTGGACGGACGCGATGCGGTCCAGCTCGTGCACCACCTTGAGGCCCCTCTTGGACAAGTACTTCGCGAGCGCCCGGCGTCGGGGGCTGTGGGCGAAGTCGGAGCGCGAACGGTACTTGCCCGTGAGGAACCCACTGGCGAGGGCGAAGCGCGGCATGACGGCGAGTCGCTGCTGCGCGGCGACGTGCGCCAGGCCCTTCTCGTACTCGGACCGGTCGAGGAGGTTGTACTGGTTCTGCAGGGCCACCATCGGGGCGATTCCGAGCATCCCCGCCGCGATGCGGGCCTCGTAGAGGCGGTTGCCCGAGTGGTGGGAACCGCCGAACCATCGGACCTTGCCCACCCGGATGAGGTGGTCGACGGCCAGCAGGGTGCGCTCGAACGCCACCTCGGTGTCGTCCACGTGCAAGTAGAGCAGGTCGATGCGGTCGGTTCCGAGCCGCTCGAGGGACGCGTCGACGGCCCGCTCGATCGCGCGGGGGGTCAGACCGGGGTTGTCGGCGCTCTTGCCCACCTTGGTGGACACGACCATGTCGTCGCGTGATCGACGGGAGCGCATCCACGATCCGATCATGATCTCGCTGCGACCCCCGGCGTAGGAGTCGGCCGTGTCGACGAAGTTGCCGCCGAGATCGAAGTAGGCGTCGAGCACGGAGGTCGTCTCGGCCTGGTCGGCCGTCCATCCGAACACGTTGCCGCCGAGGGCCAGGGGGAAGACCTTGAGGTCGGAGAGGCCCAGACGGCGGCGCGGCTGGATGATGCCGAGATCGACGGGAACGGTGGGCTGGGCGGCGGAGGCCCGGGCGGCGGCGGCCGCGATGGCGGCCGCGGCGGCGAAGTCGGACGTGGCAGAACGGGCGAGCTCGGCCGTCGTCTCGGTCACGCCGTTCCTTCCTCGTCGCGAACTCCCGATGCGACTCTGTGCGATCGCATGGGGTATGGTTCGCCCTCCACGATCAAGAATACGGCCACGCGCCCGGTTTCCGCCGCCGCCGCACCCAATCGTTACGCCGTGTCGCCGCCCCGATCCGGGGGACGCGCCTCCTGCTCCGGCAGCGACCAGGGAGCCCCGCCGGGACGGCGAAGGGCCCGCCCCGACCGAGGTCGGGGCGGGCCCTTCGTGGTGCGGTGACTACGCGTCGACGGACTCGTCGGTCGACTGCTCGGTCGCTCCGCTCGAGTCGGTGTCGGCGTCTTCCGCCACGACCGGGGCGAGCGAGAGCTTGCCGCGGTCGTCGATCTTCGTGATCTCGACGAGGATCTTCTGGCCGACGCCGAGGACGTCCTCGACGTTCTCGACGCGCTTGCCGCCGGCGAGCTTGCGGACCTCGCTGATGTGCAGCAGGCCGTCCTTGCCGGGGAGGAGCGAGACGAACGCACCGAAGGACGCGATCTTGACGACCGTGCCGAGGAACTGCTCACCGATCTCGGGGTTGGTCGGGTTGGCGATCGCGTTGACCTGGGCGCGAGCGGCCTCGGCCGAGGGACCGTCGACGGCACCGATGTAGACGGTTCCGTCTTCTTCGATGCTGATGTCGGCGCCGGTCTCGTCCTGGATGGCGTTGATCGTCTTGCCCTTGGGGCCGATCAGCTCGCCGATCTTGTCCTGCGGGATCTGGACCGAGATCACGCGGGGCGCGGTCGGGGCCATCTCGTCGGGGGCGTCGATCGCCGAGTTGAGCACGCCGAGGATGGCGGTGCGCGCCTCCTTCGCCTGCTTGAGGGCGGCGTCGAGCACGGCGGTCGGCAGACCGTCGAGCTTGGTGTCGAGCTGGATCGCCGTGACGAACTCGCTCGTGCCGGCGACCTTGAAGTCCATGTCGCCCAGAGCGTCTTCGGCACCGAGGATGTCGGTCAGGGCCGCGTAGCGGGTCTGACCGTCGACGGTGTCGGAGACGAGTCCCATGGCGATGCCGGCGACCGGGGCCTTGAGGGGCACACCGGCGTTGAGCAGCGACAGGGTCGACGCGCAGACCGAACCCATCGACGTCGAACCGTTGGAGCCGAGGGCCTCGGACACCTGACGGATCGCGTAGGGGAACTCTTCGCGGCTGGGCAGCACCGGCACGAGGGCGCGCTCGGCGAGGAAGCCGTGCCCGATCTCGCGACGCTTCGGCGACCCGACGCGGCCGGTCTCACCGGTCGAGTAGGGCGGGAAGTTGTAGTGGTGCAGGTAGCGCTTCTTGGTGACCGGGCTCAGCGAGTCGATCTGCTGCTCCATCTTGAGCATGTTCAGCGTGGTGACGCCCATGATCTGGGTCTCGCCGCGCTGGAAGATGGCGGAGCCGTGGACGCGCGGGATGACCTGCACCTCGGCGTCGAGCGGACGGATGTCGGCGAGGCCGCGGCCGTCCATGCGGATCTGCTCGGTGAGGATGCGGTCGCGGACGACCTTCTTCGTGGCCGACTTGTAGGCGGCACCGACCTGGCCGAGGGCCGTGTCGGGCAGCTCGCCCGCGTCGACCTTGGCGGCGATCGCGTCCTTGACACGCGACTTGAGGGCGTCGTCGGCGTCCTGGCGCTCGATCTTGCCGGCGATCTTGTAGACCTCGGCGAGCTCGGTGCCGGCGGCGGCCGTGACGGCCTCGAGCACCTCGTCGGTGTAGGGGAGGAACACCGGGTAGTCGGCGATCTCCTTCGCGGCCTGGGCGGCCATCGTCGCCTGGGCGTCGACGAGCTGCTTGAGGAAGGGCTTGGCGGCCTCGAGGCCCTGGGCCACGATCGCCTCGTCGGGCTTCGTGGCGCCGCCCTGGATGAGACCCCAGGCGTGCTCGGTGGCCTCGGCCTCGACCATCATGATCGCGACGTCCTCGTTGCCGGCGGCGTCGGTGACGACACGGCCCGCGACGGTCAGGTCGAAGACGGCGTCCGCGAGCTGGCTGGCCTTGGGGAAGGCGACCCACTGATCACCGATCAGGGCGAGACGCACACCGGCGATGGGGCCGGAGAACGGCAGACCCGAAATCTGGGTGGAGGCGCTGGCCGCGTTGATCGCGAGGGCGTCGTAGAACTCGTCGGGAGCGATGCTCAGCACCGTGATGACGACCTGGACCTCGTTGCGCAGACCCTCGACGAACGAGGGACGCAGCGGCCGGTCGATGAGCCGGCAGACCAGGATGGCCTCGGTCGAGGGGCGACCCTCGCGGCGGAAGAACGAGCCGGGGATCTTGCCCGCGGCGTACGAACGCTCTTCGACGTCGATGGTGAGCGGGAAGAAGTCGAAGTTGTCCTTCGGCTTCTTGCTGGCGCTCGTGGCCGACAGGAGCATGGTGTCTTCGTCGAGGTAGGCAGCGACGGCTCCCTGAGCCTGCTGGGCGAGACGACCGGTCTCGAATCGGATGGTGCGCTTGCCGAACTTGCCGTTGTCGAGGACGGCTTCGCCGAACTTGATCTCTGGACCCTCCATGTGGGGGCTACTCCTCTTTGTTTTGCATCGAGGCCCCGTGTGGGCATCGATGTGTACCGGAGCGGGCGGCGTAGACGGCATGGCGACATGCACGTGCGACAACGCGACGGAGGCGGTGGCACGTCTGGCCAACAGTAGAAACGGTCGGACCCCGCACCCGACCCGGACGCTCGGCGTCGGTCGGGGCATTCCGCCTGTCACCACCGGTGACCAGCAGCCGTACCGGCCTGCTCCGAGCGCGATCCTAGCACTCGGACCCGTCCGGCCGGGGTCCGCGACGCGGATGTCGCCCGGACGGGGAGGCGCGGTGCCGGGGGGACGGCGTTAGGGTCGTCTCCATGCGTGCTCACGACAGGTCCGGCCGGGATCGTCGCGCGAGCCGCCTCGCGGTGGCGACCGGCGCCTCCTTGGCTCTCGTGTTGACGACGCTCGTGGCGCCGTCCGCCGCGTCCGCCGCGGGGTACCCGACCTGGGCCCAGGTCGAGGCCGCGAAGGGGAACGCCGCGGCGACCCAGGCGCAGGTCGACCTGATCGACGCGTCGCTCGACAGCCTCGAGAAGGCCGCGTCCGACCGCAGCGACGAGGCGGTCCTCGCCGACCAGGCCGACGCGGCGGCGCAGTCCGACCTCGCGGCGGCGTCGCAGCGAGCGGACGAGCTCTCGGCCGACGCCGAGCGTGCGCGGGCCACCGCCGACACGGCGGAGCGAGAGGCCGGCCAGCTCGCCGGCAGCCTGTTCCGCACCGGCGGCACGCAGACCCTGGGCACCGACCTCTTCACGTCGCCCGACCCCGGGGCCGCGCTGTACCAGTTGGGCTCGCTCACGCAGCTCGGCGACCGGTGGCAGACGGTGCTCGCCGACGCCACGACCGCGAGCAACACGGTGTCGTCCCTCAGCGAGCAGGCGACGACCGCGGCCGACCGGCGCGACTCGCTCGCGCGCGACGCCCGGGCCACGGCCGACCAGGCCGCCGCGGCGCAGGCGACCGCGGACGCCGAGGTGGCCAGCGCCACCCAGAGGTCGACCGACCTCTACGCCCAGCTCGCCGCCCTGAAGGACTCGACGGCGGAGCTCGAACAGCAGTACCGGGCCGGGGTCGCCGCGCAGCAGGCGTACGCGGCGCAGGAGGCCGCGGCGAAGGCCCAGGCCGCCGCCGCCGCGAAGGCGCCGTCGCGTGGCGGATCGTCCGGAGGTGGCGGATCGTCCGGGGGTGGCGGATCGTCCGGGGGCGGTGCGACCGTCCCCGGAACGGGACGTCCCGGCGGAGCGACGCCTCCCCCGACCGGAGCGGTGAACGACCCGGCGGGCGCCAAGGCCTACGCGGCCACGAAGGTCGGGTCCGGGGCCGAGTACACCTGCCTCGTCCAGCTCTGGAACAAAGAATCGGGCTGGCGCACCAACGCGACCAACCCGTCGGGCGGTGCCTACGGCATCCCCCAGGCCCTGCCCGGCAACAAGATGGCCTCGAGTGGACTGGACTGGCAGACGAACTACCGCACCCAGGTGGACTGGGGCATCGGGTACATCCAGGGCCGCTACGGCACGATGTGCGCCGCGTGGGCGCACTCGGTCGCGAACAACTGGTACTGAGCGCCGCACCTGCCCTCGGGCACGGGCACCGCCCCTCCCCCGGAACGAGAGAACGGCCCCCTCGGCGTGCAGCCGGAGCTGCGTGCCGAGAGGGCCGTCGTCGAGACGTTCGGAGCGCGAAGACTAGCGGCGCAGGCCGAGACGACCGATGAGCGTACGGTAGCGCTCGATGTCGACCTTGGACAGGTAGCCCAGGAGGCGACGGCGCTGGCCGACGAGCAGCAGCAGGCCACGACGCGAGTGGTGGTCGTGCTTGTGCTCTTTGAGGTGCTCGGTCAGGTCGAGGATGCGCTGCGTCATCACGGCGACCTGGACCTCGGGGGATCCGGTGTCGCCGGGGTGGGTCGCGTATTCTTCGATGATCCGGGTCTTGACGTCAGGTGCGAGTGCCATGGAGGGATCCCCTTTCAATTCGTTGCGCGGTGCTCGTCACCGGATGTGCGAGCTCTCTTTCTCCGCGGCCGTTCAGACGGCAACCTGAGGAGCCTACCAGACGGGCGCCGCCGACCCCTGTCGCGATCGGCCCCGTCCCCGACCCCGACGCCGCCGGGGCAGGACGAGTCCGACGAACGCCGCGCCGATCGCGGCCCCGAGGGTGTTCATGACGAGGTCCTGCGGGTCGGAGAAGCGCGTGGCCGACAGGTACGTCGCCTGGACGGTCTCGATGCCCACCGTCGCGGCGAACCCGACCACGATGCCGACCCACCAGAAGCGCTTCGGCAGCAGCAGCGCCGGGAACATGCCCATCGGCACGAACATCGCCACGTTCGCGGCGGCCTCGACCCGGGCGAAGGTGATCCACGAGGTCTCGTCGTGCCGGGCGAAGACGTCGAGCGCCCGCCAGAGCAACGCCCCGGTGTCCGCGTCGTAGACGCTCGGTCGCAGGGTCATCCAGGCGACCCCGGCGAGGTAGACGAGGGTGAGCAGGAGGAGGACGGCGCGACGCATCCGTCCATGGTGCGGCACCGGTCGGTGGGAGGACGCCCGGAACGGCCGAAGATCAGCCTGGAGGACGACCCGCCCCGGGGGCGACCGCGGCAGGGCCGAGGAGGCGCGGTGCGCGACCCCGCGCACCGCGCCTCCTAGGCTCGTCGGTGCGCGACCCCGCGCACCGCGCCTCCTAGGCTCGTCGGGTGGACGCACTCACCGACCTCTGGGCCCGGATCAGCCAGCTCGCCGCCCCCCTGCCCGGCTCGTGGCTGCTCGGCAGCGTCGCCGCCGGCCTCCTGCTCGTGCTGCTGCCGGGCACCTGGCACACGGTGCGGCACGCCGTCACCGTCGTGCACGAAGGCGGGCACGGCCTCGCCGCGGTGCTGACCGGTCGTCGGCTGACGGGCATCCGACTGCACTCGGACACCTCGGGCCTGACCGTGTCGAAGGGGCCGCGGACCGGGGCGGGCATGGTCATCACGTTGCTCGCCGGCTACACCGCACCCGCGATCGCCGCCCTGGGCGCCGCGTGGCTGCTGTCGGCCGGCTACGCGGCCGGGCTGCTCTGGGCCCTGCTGCTGTTGCTCGCGCTGATGCTCGTGCAGATCCGCAACTGGTTCGGGCTCTGGGTGGTGCTGCTCGGCGCCGCCCTCGTCGTCGCCGTGACGTTCTTCGCGTCGCCGACCTGGCAGGCGGTGTTCGGACTCGTCGTGACGTCGGTCCTCGGCTTCGGCGCGCTGCGGGCGTCGCTCGAGCTGCAGCGCAGCCGGCGGCGCTCACGCTCGACCGCGTCGGACGCCGACCAGCTCGCCGGGCTGACCCGGGTGCCGGGCGTCGTCTGGGTCGGGTTCTTCGTGCTCGTCGCCCTGGGCTGCCTGCTGGGCGGGGCGGGGTTGCTCTTCCCCGGGGCGCTCGAGGCCGCCCGGTCGTTCGCCTGAGGTCGGACGGCCACCGGCGCCCGGCGGCCGACGCGAGAGGTCAGGCGGGGGCGGACGACAGGGCGTGCACCGGGACGTGGCCCTCGAGGCGGGCCCGGCCACCGAGACCGTCGAGCTCGAGCAGCACGGCGACGCCGGCCACGACGTAGCCCGCTCGTTCGAGCAGGGTGACGGTCGCCTCGACCGTGCCGCCGGTCGCCAGCACGTCGTCGACGATCAGGACGCTCGACCCCGCCGGGATCTGGTTCGGACGCAGTTCGAGCGTGGCCTCGCCGTACTCGAGGGCGTAGCTCTCGCTGAGGACCTCACCGGGCAGCTTGCCCGCCTTGCGCACCGTGAGGACGCCGACGCCCTGCTCGATCGCGATGGCACCGGCGAGCGCGAAACCCCGCGCCTCGATGCCGGCGACGGCGACGAACCCGCCGTCGAACGGCTCGGAGAGCGCCGTCGTCACGGTGGCGAAGGCGTCGGCGTCGGAGAAGAGCGGGGTGACGTCGCGGAAGAGGATGCCGGGCTTCGGGAAGTCGGGGACGACGGCGATCTTGCTGTCGACGAACGAGGAGGCATCGGTGACGGTCATGCCCTCAACGGTAGTCGGGCGGACGACGCCCCCCGCCCCTCGAGCCCTGCTGCGTCCGTCCCCGCGAGGCGCGACCGACCGGTACGTCACGATCGTGTGAACAGTCGGGCCCGATGTCGGAGGCGCGTGCGAGAGTGCACGCATGTCGCGGTTCATCGTCCCCCCGTACCTGCTCGCCCACCTCGCCGAAGCCGATTCGCCCCGCCTGCACCGGGCACCGCAGGCCGCACGGAACGGGCTGCTCGCGATGGAGGCCGTCGACCGCAACGCGACTCCCCCGGTCGTCCGGGGGGCGCTCGGCGTGGAGTCCGTGCTCGAGCGCACGGTGTTCGACGCGCAGGGCACCGAAGAGCTGCCGGGCGTCCGCGTCCGCGGCGAGGGTGAACCCGCCACCGACGACGTCGCCGCCACCGAGGCGTACGACGCCCTCGGCGCGACCTACGCGCTGTTCCACGAGGTCTACGGGCGCTCGTCGATCGACGGCGCCGGGCTGCCGCTCGACGCGACCGTCCACTACGGCCAGGACTACGACAACGCCTTCTGGAACGGCGAGCGGATGGTGTTCGGCGACGGCGACGGCGAAGTCTTCGGGCGCTTCACGGCCTCGGTCAGCGTCATCGGGCACGAGCTCACCCACGGCGTCACGCAGTACACCGCGAACCTCACCTACCAGGGGCAGTCGGGTGCGCTCAACGAGTCGGTCAGCGACGTGTTCGGGGCGCTCGTCGAGCAGCACCTGTTCGGGCAGACCGCCGACGACGCGACCTGGCTCATCGGCGAAGGGCTCTTCACCGCCGAGGTGCAGGGGCGGGCGCTGCGGTCGATGAAGGCCCCGGGCACCGCGTACGACGACGACGTCCTCGGGAAGGACCCCCAACCCGCCCACCTGGACGACTACGTCGAGACCACCGACGACAACGGCGGGGTGCACCTCAACTCGGGCATCCCCAACCGGGCCTTCTACCTCGTCGCCGAGGCGCTCGGTGGCGAGGCCTGGTTGCGGGCCGGGCAGATCTGGTACGACACGCTGACCGGCGGCACGCTGTCGACCGAGGCGACCTTCGCGCAGTTCGCGGCGGCCACCGTGGACGCTGCGACCACACGGTACGGAGCGGACTCCGACGAGACCCGCGCGACGTCGGCCGGGTGGAAGGGCGTCGGGGTCACCCCGGCCAGCTGACGCCGACCGGCACGAGACCCTGCTGCCCCGGACACGGCCGGAGTAGCATCGCGCCCATGAAGGTCACCGTGTCGCGCTCCGGTGGCTTCGCCGGTCTCACCCGCAGTTGGACGGTCGACGTCGACTCCGAGCCCGACACCGAGTCGTGGCTCGTCCTCATCGACCAGGTGCCCTGGTCGCAGGCCCCGGCCGCCGCGCAGGCCGTGCAGCCCGATCGCTTCGTCTGGGTCATCACGGCCGAGACCCGGCCCACCCGCAAGGCCAAACTGCCCGAGCAGCAGGTCACGGGGCCGTGGCGCGAGCTCGTGGACCGCGTCCGCAGCACCTCCGAGGCCGAGGCCGGTCCGACCCGATGAGCGACCGTACGCGCCGACCTCGTCGGCGTCTCTCGGGCGAGGTGCTCGCGGGGCTGCTCGCCCTCGTCGTCCTCGTGGCGGGCGGGGTCGGGGTGGCCGTGGTGCAGAGCGGCAACCCGCTGAACGTCCGAGGGGCCGTCACCGCGCCTCCGTGGGGTCGACCCGCCACCGACCGGCTCGAGACCCGGGCCGCCGCCGCCGGTCTCGAGAACGTCTGGGGCCAGGACCTCGCCATGCACGTGCACACGCACCTCTCGATCACCGTCGACGGGCAGGCGGTGACCGTGCCCGGCGACATCGGGCACGACTCGGACGCGAAGTTCGCCGCCGAGATCCACACGCACGACACGAGCGGCATCGTGCACGTCGAGTCCCCCACCCGCGAGACCTTCGTACTGGGCCAACTGTTCAGCGAGTGGGACGTCGCCCTCGACGGACGCGGGGTCGGGTCGCTCGGGCACGACGACGGGCTCGAACTGCACACCTTCGTCGGCGGCAGCCCCTACACGTCCGACCCGGCCGGCATCCCGCTGCGGGACTTCGAACGCATCGACCTCGTGCTCGCGCCGATCGGAGAGACCGTCAGCGCGCCTCCGGCCTTCGCCTGGCCCGCCGACTACCGCTGAGGCGCCTCCCGCTGAGGCGCCCACCGCCCACCGCCCACCGCCCACCGCCGAGCCTCCTCCGGCCCGGCCGCCTCCCGCCGAGCCGCCTCGGGCTCCGTCCGGAGCCCGTCGTCGAGGTCAGGGCCAGCGGACCGGCACCGGGAGGCGCGTGGAGGTCGGCTCGGACGGCCCACCCGGTGCCAGCAGCTCGAGCAGGCGGCCGGCCGCGACCCGCCCCAGGTGCTCGCCGTCGACGTCGATCGCCGGGACCCCGACCAGACCGAGGGCGTCGACGACCATGCGTTCCGAGCTGACCGTCACGGAGCGGTCGCGGTGCTCGTCGGCCCGGAGGACGAACATCAGGCCGAGTCCGATGGCCGTCGCGTAGGGCACGACGGCCGTCGCCCCGGAGGCGAGGACGTGGTCGCTCGCCCGGACGCCGGCTTCGAAGGTCGACGGGTAGGGACCCAGCACCGTCAGCTCGGCCCGGCCGGCCGCCGCGTCGACCACCGCGGCCGTGCGCTGGGTGTTCTGCCACGAGCCGTCGGGCCCGCCGAGGTAGACGACGCGCTCGTGCCCCTCGGCGACGAAGCGCGAGACCAGCGAGCCGAACGCGGTCGCCGTGTCGGCGACGACCGACGACACCCCGGCCACCTCGCGGTCGACGAGCACGGTCGGCTTGTGGCCGGTCGCGGCCCGCACGACGTCGTCGGCCCCGCGCGGGGCGACGACGATGAACCCGTCGACCTGGTGCGACAGCCGCTCGAACGCCGCCAGCTCGCCCGCCTCGGCCAGCGGGTGGACGGCGACCGTCAGCTGGAGGTCGGCCTCGCCCGCCGCGGCCTGGGCCCCGGCGATGATCGGCGTGAAGAACGCGTTGTCGAGGGTCGGCACGACGAGCGCGACCACGCCCGTGCGCCCCCTCGCGAGTTGGCGGGCCGCCCGATTGGGCACGAAGCCGAGCTTCTCGGCGGCGGCGAGCACGCGTCCGGCCGTGTCGGGCGACACCAGCTCGGGGCGGCTGAGGACGCGAGAGGCGGTGGCCTTCGACACGCCCGCCAGCGTCGCCACGTCCGCCAGCGTCGCGAGCCGCCCTGCCCCAGTCATGCCCACCACCCTAGGGCCTTCGTGAAACCGGTCCCGCGCGACGGTCCGTCGCTTGTAACAAGCTGTTTACACGGCGGGGCCGACGCAGGCCACCAGCGCCCTTAGGGTCGATGTAACCGGTTTCACCCGAGGTGGGGTCGGCATCCCCCCAGAGGCCACACCGATCGGAGGACAACCCGTGACGTCCCGCAAACCCGCGCTGCTGTTGCTGCTGCCGGGCCTCGCCTTCCTGCTGATCGGATTCGCGGTGCCGTCGCTCGCGATGCTCTTCGCCCCACCCGGCGTGACCGCCGGCGAGATCGTCGGCCGCCTCGGCCAGATGCTCACCGACCCGTTCGACCTGCGCATCATCGGTCGGACCGTGGGGCTCGGCCTGGTCGTCACGGTCATCTGCGTGGCCCTCGGCTTCCCCGTCGCCTACCTGCTGGCGCGCTCGACCTCGCGCTGGTCGGGCGTCCTGCTCGCCCTGGCGATCTTCCCACTGCTGCTCAGCAACGTCGTCCGCACCTTCGGGTGGCTCGTGGTGCTCGGCAAGAACGGCGCCATCGGTCAGTTGCTCACGACGCTCGGCCTGGTCGACGAGGCCCCGCAACTGCTCTACACCGAGCTGGCGATCGTCCTGGGTCTGACGCAGTTGTTCCTGCCGCTCGCGATCATCTCGTGCTACTCGGCCGTGGCCCAGGTCGACCCGGGACTCGACGACGCCGCCCGCGGACTCGGCGCGAGCCGCACCCGAACCTTCTGGAGCATCGTCGTGCCCCTCTCTCTGCCCGGCGTCGTCGTCGCGGCCACCCTCGTCTTCGCGGGCTCGGTCACCGCCTACACGACCCCGTACCTGCTCGGCGGCTCGGGCCAACGCATGCTCGCCACCCAGCTCTTCTCGTACTCGAGCGTGACGATCGACTGGGCCGGGGCCTCGGCCACCGCCTTGATCATGACCGTGTTGGTCTTCGTCGTCTCCGGCCTGTCGTCGCTCGTCGCCCGGAAGGGAGCCACCTCGTGACCACCCGCCGCCCGGTCGCCGGCACGCTCGCCGTCGCGGGCTACGTCGTGATGATCGTCCCGATCCTCTTCGTCGTCGCCACCGCGTTCACGAGTGAACGCACCCTGCGCTTCCCGCCCCAGGGGTTCTCGCTGCGCTGGTTCGAGGCCGCCTTCGGCTACGACCCGTTCACCCAGGCCCTGGTCTCGAGCCTCCAGCTGGCCCTGATCGCCACCGTGCTCGCCCTGCTCGTCGGCATCCCCGCGACCCTGGCGATCCATCGCGGCAGGCTGCCGGGCAAGGGCCTCGTCGAGGCGCTGTTCCTGTCGCCCCTGATCGTCCCCGAGCTCGTGGTGGGGCTCGCGCTCTACCAGCAGCTCGTCATCGGGTTCCGCCTCGACGCCTTCCCCGTGCTGTTGATCGGGCACACCGTGTTGATGCTGCCCTACGCGGTCCGCGTGACCGGCGCCTCCCTGGCACTGGCCGACCCCGCCCTCGAGGAGGCCGCCCGCGGTCTCGGCGCGTCTCCCCTGCGGGCCTTCGTCACGGTGACCCTGCCCCTGCTGCGGCCCGGCATCTTCTCGGCGGCGCTGCTCAGCTTCGTCACCTCGTTCAACAACGTGCCCCTGTCGCTGCTGCTGCAGAGCCGCGACTTCCGCACCCTGCCCGTCACGATGCTCGACTACGTGCAACAGAGCTACGACCCCATGGTCGCGGCGATGGCCACGCTGATCCTCGCGGGCACCGTCGTCATCGCCGTCATCGCCGAACGCACCGTCGGCTTCGCCAAGATCTTCGGAGGCATCAACAGATGAGCACCGCAGCAGAATTCGTCGCCGTCAGCCAGGTCTTCGGCGACTTCACCGCCGTCGACTCGATCGACCTGTCGATCGCCGAGGGCAAGCTCACGACGCTGCTCGGCCCGAGCGGATGTGGCAAGACGACGAGCCTGCGCATGCTCGCCGGCTACGCCGCCCCGACGTCGGGGACGATCCGCATCGCCGGCGTCGACAGCACGCGCACCCCACCCGAGAAGCGCGACCTGGGCATGGTGTTCCAGTCCTACGCGCTGTTCCCGCACCTGAGCGTCGCCGACAACGTCGGCTACGGCCTGAAGCTGCGCGGCGTCGACACCGCCGAGCGCCGCCGTCGCGTGATGGAGACCCTCGACCTGGTCGGCCTGGCCCACCTCGCCGGCAGCAAGCCGAAGAAGCTCTCGGGCGGCCAGCAACAGCGCGTCGCGCTGGCCCGCGCCATCGCCATCCGGCCGAAGCTGTTGCTGCTCGACGAACCCCTGTCGAACCTCGACGCGCGCCTTCGCGTCCAGATGCGCGCCGAGATCCGCCGCATCCAGGGCGAGACGGGCCTCACCGTCGTGTTGGTCACGCACGACCAGGACGAAGCGCTCGAGATGAGCGACGACATGGTCCTCATGCGGGCCGGCCGGATCATGCAGCAGGGCTCGCCCCAGCACGTGTTCCCGAACCCGGCGAACCGCTTCGTCGCCGACTTCCTCGGCTACGAGAACTTCGTCACGGCGGCCGACGGCACGCTGCTCGCGATCCGCCCCGAGCACCTCGGGGTCGTCCCCGGGACCCCCGCAGGAGGCGCGGTGCCCGACGGCCTGCAGCTCGCCGGGGTCGTCACCGACGTCGCGTACCGCGGGGTCGACCTGCTCGTCACCGTGCAGGCCGTCGACGCCGCCGGTACCGAGGTGCGCCTGCTGTCGGACGTCCGCAGCACGGGCTCCGAGACGGTCGCGATCGGCGACCGGGTGACCGTCTCGGCGCCGGCGTCGCGACTCGTGGCCCTCGCCGACTGACCCGCCCGGTGCGCGGAGCCGCGCGCGCCTCCTCGGGTCTCCCCTCCACCGTCCCACCCACCCGCGTTCCACACCGCCCGGTCTCGCCGAGACCGCCCCGAAAGGACACGACCATGACCTCCACCCTCCGCACCCGCCTGGCGATCGTCGCCGGCGTCGCCGCGACGACCCTCGTGCTCGCCGGCTGCTCCGCCGACGGCGGCGGCGAGCCCGACGCCGACACGATCACCGTGAGCACGTTCCCGTTCGGCGTCGAGGAGTTCCAGGAAGCCGTCATCGACCCGTTCACCGAGAAGACCGGCATCGAGGTGGTCGTCGACACCGGATCGAACTCCGATCGCCTGTCCCAGCTGCAGGTCGCGGGCGGGCAGCCCGACGTGGACGTCATGCTGATCTCGGACTACTACGCGGCACTCGGCCAGGAGGACGACCTCTTCCAGCAGGTGGACGCCTCGGCCGTGCCGTCGCTCGACGAGATCGCCGACTTCGCGAAGGAGGACTCGTACCTCGGCCCGGCCTACAGCTACCAGCTCAACGGGACGATGTACTCGACCGACGAGCTGACCGCCGACGAGGCCGCGCAGTGGAGCCTGTACGGCGAGGAGGACCTGTCGGGCAAGGTCGCCCTGCCGGACATCTCGGTGACGGCCGGCCAGCTGATGGTCTCGGGCGTCGCGGAGGAGTACGGCGACGGACCCTACGACATCGACGCGGCCCTCGACCGGCTCGGCGACTGGGCCCCCGGCGTGCTGCAGTTCTACAGCTCCTCCACCGAGGTGACCAACCTGCTGACGCAGGGCGAGATCGTCGCCGCGGACTCCCTGAGCGGCTTCGCGACCGACCTCGTCGAGTCCGGCGAACCGATCGCCTGGACGGCCCCCGCGACCGGCCGCTACATGGCCACCAACCGCGCGATGATCCCGACCGGCGCCGAGAACGTCGACGGTGCGAACCAGTTCATCGACTACCTGCTCTCGGTCGAGGCGCAGACCTCGTCCGCCGAGATCGTCGGCGACCTGCCGGTCGCCCCGGGCGCCACCGTGCCCGACACGATCGAGGCCGTCGTCGGAGACATCGCCGCCGACCCGGTCGCGGCGGGCTACTCGACCCTCGACCCGACCGAACTCGTCCCCACCCGCTCGGACTGGGTCGACCGCTTCGCCCGCGAGGTGACCTCGCGGTGACGGACACCACCCTGCCCCCGGCCTACCTGGACCGCATGCCCAAGGTCGACCTGCACTGCCACCTGATCGGGACGGTCCGCGCGAGCACCTTCGCCGAGTTGGCCCGCCGCGAGGGTCTCGGCCTGCCCGACGAGCCCGAGCGGATCTTCGCCGACATCAACTCGCTCCCGCCCGACCCGGCTCTCTACCGCGACACGCGCATCCCCGTGCCGCAGGGGCGCAGCGTCGACGAGCCGGAGGTGTCGTACTCGCTGTTCCAGGCCTCGAACTGGGTCGTCGAGGTGCTCCGCGACGCGGACGACCTCACCCGGATCGTCTACGAGGCCTTCGAGGACGCGCACCACGCGAGTGCGACGCGGCATCTCGAGCTGTTCTTCGACGCCGTCCCGCCGCACCTCGCCTCGCTCGGCTACACCGGCTCGGTGGAGGCCTACGCCGAGGGCATCCGGCTCGCCGAGCGCGACTTCGGCATGACCGGGCGCATGATCCAGGGCATCGACCGCAGCAGGAGCGGCGAGCACGCCCTCGAGCTCGTCCGTCAGGTGGTGGACCACCCGCACGAGTACGTGGCCGGGATCGGTCTCGACAACCTCGAGACGAGCGGGCCACCCGAGCGGTTCGTCGACGCCTACCGACTCGCGGGCGAGGCCGGGCTGGGCCGGACGGCGCACTCGTCCGAGCACTCCCCCACGGCGGTCAACACGATCACGTGCCTCGACCAGCTCGGCTGCGACCGCATCGACCACGGGTACTACGTGCTCGAGGACGACGAGGTCGTCGCACGCGTGCGCGACGAGCAGGTGACGTTCACCGTCGTGTCGACGACCTCGCGACGGTCGTGGCGTCCCTGGCGCCGCGCCTCCATCGAGGCCATGCTCGAGGCGGGCCTGAACGTCGTGCCGGCCTCCGACGACCCGGGCATGTTCCCGACGACCCTCGCCGCCGAGTACCGCATCGTGCACGAACAGATCGGGGCCACCGCCGACCAGGTGCGCTCGATGGCCTCCGCGGGCGTCGACGCCAGCTGGCTGCCCGCCGTCGAGAAAGACGCCCTGAGAGCACGCGTCGACCGGGAGTTGGCGGCCCTCGACGACGAGTTCGGGGTGGCCGGGGCCTGACCGGGTCAGGGGCCGAGCCGGCGCGGGGGCCGAGCCGGCACAGGCCGAGCCGGCACAGGCCGAGCCGGCACAGGCCGAGCCGGCCGGCCCCGGCGCCCCGACCCGGCCTGCGAGACGGCCCGGCCTACGAGACGACCGTGAGGCGTTGCGTGGGCCGGGTCATCGCCACGTAGAGACTGGCGTTGCCGCGTCGGCTCGCCAGTCGGACGCGCTCGGGGTCGACCACGACGACCGAGTCGAACTCGAGACCCTTCGACGTCGCCGGGCTCAAGACCGAGATCGGCTTGGTCAACGACGCCGTGCCGGCGGCCACGAGACCGTCGAACTCCGCCGACAGGGCCTCGACGAGGGTCGAGACGGCCTGCTCGGGGGCGATCACCGCGAGCGTGCCCTCGGAGTCGATCGCGCGGTCGGCCCGGACGGCGTCGACGGTGGCACGGACGAAGTCGTCCTTCGAGGAGGCGCCGGTCACCTCGCGCACCGGCCATTCGCTGGAGCGCACCGATCGGCTCGGGGTGATCTGCAGACCGCTCGCCGTCGCGACGCCCTCGGCGTAGGTGACGATCTGCGCCGGCGTGCGGTAGTTGACGGTCAGTTCTTCGAGCCGCCACGGAGCCGACGTGCCCTGGGCGCCTCCGCCGCGACGACGGCCGAGCAGGGCCTGGAGGGCGCGGTCCCACGAGGTCGCCGACGCCGGGCTCGACGCCTGGGCGATGTCGCCGACGACGGTGAACGACCGCAGCGGGCAGCGCCGGGAGAGCAGTCGCCACTGCATGGGCGAGAGTTCTTGCGCCTCGTCGACCACCACATGGCCGAACGCCCAGGTACGGTCGCCAGCGGCCCGCTCGGCCGTGGTCATCGACGCCGCCCGCTCGGCGAAGCCGCCGGCGATCTGTTCGGCGCTGACCATGCCCTCGACGCCCATGTTCTCGATCGCCCGCTCGGCGTTCTCGATGTCGCGCTTGCGCTGGGCCTTGCGGGCCAGGCGCTCGGGGTCGACACCGGTCTGGAACTCGCCGAGCAGCTCGGCGGCCTCGTCGAGCAGCGGCACGTCGGACACCGTGAAGCCCGCTCCGCGTTCGCGGCGCAACAGGGCGCGCTGCTCGGGCGTCCAGCGCGGGGTGATCGACGCGAGCCAGTTCGGCCGGGCGAAGAGGTCCTCGACGAGCTTCTCCGCACTGAGCGGCAGCCAGGCCGTGTTGAGCAGCACGCGCACGTCGTAGGACTGCCGGATGTCTTCCCGGAGGACGGCCTCGTCGGACTCGTCGACCGTCGTGCCGTGCTCGCGCATCTGGTCGACCAGCTGGCGCGTCAGGGCCGAGAGGGCCGCCTTGTTGAAGGTGACCCGGGCCACGTTGTGGGGCTTGCCGCGCTCCTGGGCCTTGCGCATGGCCTCGCCGACGAGCTCCGGTCGCACCACGAGTCGTTCGCCGTTGATGTCGATGGTCGTCGGCTCGGCCGGGCGGACCTGCCGCGACCGGACGGCGCGACGCATGAGCTCGGCCATCTCGGCCGACCCCTTGAGGGCGGCGACGTCGGGCGCGTCGTCGGTCTGGGCCTCGACGCCCGGGTACAGGCCGCCGAGGCTCGACAGGACGACGCCGCTCTCGCCGAGCGACGGGAGCACCTGTTCGATGTAGCGCAGGAACGACCGCGACGGCCCGACGACGAGCACGCCCGAACCCTTGAGCCGGTCGCGGTGCGAGTAGAGCAGGTACGCGGCCCGGTGCAGCGCGACGGCCGTCTTGCCCGTGCCGGGGCCGCCCTGGACGACGAGCACGCCGTCGAGCTGCGAGCGGATGATCCGGTCCTGCTCGCCCTGGATGGTGGCGACGATGTCGGTCATGCGGCCGGTGCGCTGGGCGGTCAGGGCGGCCATGAGCGCCCCCTCGCCCTGCAGCTGCACGTCGTCGCGATCGAGCAGGTCGGGGTCGAAGACCTCGTCCTCGAGGCGGGTGACCGTGCGGCCGTCGAGGGTCAGGTGACGACGGGCCCGGGCGCCCATGGGAGTCGCGGCCGTCGCCTGGTAGAACGCGCTGGCCCCGGGGACGCGCCAGTCGAGCAGGATCGGGTGGTGGGCCTCGTCGCGCAGGCCGATGCGGCCGATGTAGCGGTAGCGCCCGCCCTCGCCCGGTTCGGCCGGGCGGTCGACGTCGCCGGTCTGGCCGAGCAGGTCGGGCGTCTCGAGCTCGAGGCGACCGAACGCGAGCCGTTCGTCGACCGAGCCGAGCTGGACGATGGTGTCTTCGTACAGGCGCGCGTAGGCGTCGCGCTCGCTGCGGCTCTGGTGGTTGCCGCCGACGGTCTCGCGGCGGGTCCGTTCGAGACGGACGCGGGCGTCGGCCTTCAGCTCGTCGAGGCGTTCGTAGAGGGTGCCCACATAGGCGCGTTCGCGGTCGATCTCGGATGACAACAGGTGTTCATACCCTTCGGGAAAAGTCGGCACGCCAGTCTAGCTTCCGACCACCGACGGCGAGGCCCGGGAATCCGACCCGGGACGCAGGAGGCGCGCTCGTCCTCGGGGGACGAGCGCGCCTCCTGGGGTGGCCGCGGTGGAGCCGGGCCTAGAACTCCTCGTGGGTCAGCGGGTCGCCGTCCCACAGCCGGCCCCGCTCGAGGCCGCTGATCGACTCGACCTCGTCGGGCGTGAGCTCGAAGTCGAAGACGTCGAGGTTCTCGCGCTGACGACCGGCGTCGGCCGACTTCGGGACGGGGACCGCGCCGAGCTGGACGTGCCAGCGCAGGACGACCTGCGTGGGCGTCTTGCCGTGGGCCCGCGCGATGTCGGTGACCCGCGCCTCCGTGAGGAGTTCGCTCTGCTTCGCGAGCGGGCTCCAGCTCTCGGTGACGATGCCCATGCTCTCGTGCACGGCACGCAGCTCGGCCTGCGGGAAGTACGGGTGCAGCTCGATCTGGTTGACCGCGGGCACCACGCCCGTCTCGTCGGCGACGCGCTGCAGGTGCTCGGCCGTGAAGTTCGAGACGCCGACCGAGCCGACGAGGCCGTCTTCCTGCAACCGGACGAAGGCCTTGAACGCCTCGACGTACTTGTCGATGCGCGGGAGGGGCCAGTGGATGAGGTAGAGTTCGACGAAGTCGAGGCCGAGGTTCGCCCGGCTCTCGTCGAAGCTCGCCAGGGCCTCGTCGAACCCGTGGTGTCGGCCGGGCAGCTTCGTCGTGACGACCAGGTCGTCACGGGCCACGTCGGTCGCGCGGATCGCCGCCCCGACGGCCGCCTCGTTGCCGTAGTTCAGCGCCGTGTCGAGCAGACGGTAGCCCGACGAGATCGCCTGGACGACCTGCGCCGTGCCCTCGTCGCCGTTCAGCCCGTAGGTGCCGAGGCCGAGCTGGGGCAGCGTGCGCCCGTCGTTGAGGCCGACCGAGGGGGCGACCGTCATCAGCTGACGCCGAGCAGGTCGATGACGAAGATCAGCGTCTTGCCCGAGAGCGGGTGCCCGCCGCCGGCGGGGCCGTAGGCCAGGTGGGGCGGCACGACGAGCTCGCGGCGTCCGCCGACCTTCATGCCGGGGATGCCCTCCTGCCACCCGCGGACCAGGGCCTGCAGCGGGAAGTTGATGGCCTCGCCACGACTCCAGGACGAGTCGAACTCCTCGCCGGAGTCGTGCTCGACGCCGAGGTAGTGGACGTTGACGGTCGAGCCGGACTGTGCCTCGGCTCCGTCGCCGACGGTGATGTCGGTGATCGTCAGCTCGGTGGGGGCGGGGCCGGTCGGGGCGTCGATCTCGGGCTTGGTCTGGGGATCGTGAGTCATGCCGACCATCCAACCACCGACGGGCCGAGGGGGCGGGTCGGCCACTCGCGTCCTCCCTGCGAGGCTCGAGGAGCCGACCCGACATCCGCACCGAGATGACGTCATCGATGCGAACACATGGACGCTACTCCGACGGTGACGGGACGCCAAATCGATCGGGCTCCGCCGCGGCCGGGGGCGGGGGCCCGGGCGGGCCGGGGCACGGGCCCGGGCGACGCCGGGAGCCGCACCGGCTGCCGCCGCCGCCGCCGGCCTGCGGAAACCTGCACGATCGGCAAGAATGGCAGCTTGTCCGCCACCCCGCCTCCGCCTCCGCCGTCCGGCCCCGCCGCGCCCGCCCGTCGCCCGCTGTTCGTCGACGTCACCCCGCTGCGGACGAGCCCGGCCTTCGCCCGCCTCTTCGCGGGCAGCGCGATCAGTGGCATCGGGACGCAGCTCACGCTCGTCGCCGTCGGGCTCGAGATCTTCGAGATCACCCGGTCGACCTTCGCCGTCGCGCTCGTCGGCGTCGTCTCGCTCGTCCCGATGATCCTGGCCGGCCTCTACGGCGGCATGCTCGCCGACGCCTTCGACCGTCGGAAGGTCGCGCTCGTCGCCGCCGTCTTCGCCTGGCTCTCGACCGCGGCCATCGCGCTGCACGCGTACCTCGGGCTGCACGAGGTGTGGCTGCTCTACCTGTTGACCACAGTCAACGCCGTGGCGGGCACGATGATCGCGACCTCCCGCGCCTCGATCGTGCCGCGCCTCCTGCCCCGCGAGCTGCTGCCCGCCGCCTCCGCGCTGAGCGGCATCAGCATGGGTCTGATGCTCACCGTCGGACCCGCCCTGGCCGGCGTGCTCGTGGCGGGCGTGGGGTTCCCGCTGACCTACACGGTCGACGTCGTGTTGTTCTCGACGGCGTTCCTCGGGATCGTCACGCTGCCCCCGATCCGTCCCGAGGGCGAGACCCAGCGTCCGGGGCTCGAGTCGCTGCGCTTCGGCCTGGCGTTCCTGAAGCGGTCGCCGAACATCCGGACGACCTTCGTCATGGACGTCGTCGCGATGACGTTCGGGATGCCCCGCGTCCTCTACCCGGTGGTCGGCACGCTCGTGATCGGAGGAGGCGCGGTGACGGTCGGCGTCCTCTCCGCCTCGTTCGCGGTGGGCGCCCTGCTGAGCAGCGTGTTCTCGGGACGCCTCGGCCACGTGCGCCGACAGGGTGTCGCCGTGCGGTGGGCGATCTCCGCCTACGGTCTCTGCATCGCCGCGTTCGGCGTCGTGCTGCTCGTGACGCCGGCCCACGGCGGCGGCGTCACGGCCGGACTCGACCAGGCGAACCTGGCCGCCCTCGGCGGGGCCGCCCTCGCCCTGGCCGGAGCGGGTGCGAGCGACAACGTCAGCTCGATCTTCCGCTCGACCATCCTCCAGTCGGCCGCACCGGACGCGATGCGGGGCCGCCTGCAGGGGATCTTCATCGTGGTGGTCACGGGCGGGCCGCGAGTCGGCGACCTGTTCGTCGGACTCGTCGCGGGCATCGCCGTCTTGTGGCCGCCGCTGCTCGGCGGTCTGTTGGTCGTCGCCCTCGTCGCGCTCGTGGCCCGGCTGACGCCCGCGTTCGGACGTTACGACGCGGAGGCGCCGACGCCCTGACCCGCGGCGTCGGCCACGGTCGCCGCTGCCGCCGTCACCGCCGTCGCCGTCGCGAGCGCATCACCACCCGGGGCCCGAGTGCGGCGGCCCGGTCACCTGCGACGGCCACCCCGGGTGCTGCGGGTACCCGACGAAGGCCGTCGGTGGAGCCTGCAGGGCGACGCGACTCGCGGTCAGCGCCTGCAGCAGCTCGGCCTCGTCGCGTTGGACGGCCTCGTCGAGCGCGCGGCGGCCCTTCACCAGCCGCTGGCGGGTGAAGGCGAGGCGCGTCGCATTCGAGATGAAGACCTTCATGGCGGGTCGGATGCCCCGTGACGCGGCCCACGACCGCGCGCGGCGGCGACCGGCGCTCGACGAGAGCATGCCGACCTCGTCGGCGCTGAACCAGCCGACCGCGGCGTACTCCGCGAGCCGGTCGTGGGTGACCCTCCGCTCGTTGCGTCGCAGGAACACCACGAGCAACACCATGGCCACGAAGATCGGCACCTGCACGAGCAGGTAGTAGACGAAGAAGCCGTCGCCGACCACGAAGAGGGCACCGTTCCAGAGCGCGTGCAGTCCCGCCGCGGGGACGAGGCCGACGAAGAACCAGCCGATCGCGCCGTACGGGCCCGTCCGCCGTGCCGCGAGACCGAGGGCGAAGCCCGTGCAGGCCGTGTACATCACGTGGGCGAACGGCGACATCAGGGCCCGCACGAAGAAGACGTAGGCGAGGCCCTGGCTTCCCGTGGCCAGGTCTTCCCCGACCTGCAGGGCGAAGTACTGGATGTTCTCGACGAAGGCGAAGCCCGCCGCGACCGTCGCCGCGTAGACGATGCCGTCGACCGGGCCGTCGAAGTGGCGTCGGAAGATCCACAGGACGAGCAGCACCCCGAGTCCCTTCGCACCCTCTTCGACGAGCGGGGCCTGGACCACCGCCCCGAGCACGTCCCCCAGCTCGCCGGACCTGACGCCGAGCACGGCCCGAGCCGTCTCGAGGGCGTAGTCGACGATCAGAGCGGTCCCCACCGCGACCGCAGCGCCCCAGAGGAACGCGAACAGCAGCGCCACGCGAGGCTCGGGCTCCCAGCGGTCGACCAACCAGATGCCGAGCAGCACGATCGTCAACGGGACGAAGGCGAGCAGGCTGCCGGCGAACAGCACCCCGGGCTGGACGAAGACCAGGAAGTACAGGCCGACGGCCAGGGCGAAGGTGCCGATCACGGTGAACCCGACGGCGAGCGCCACGGCACTGGCCACCCGGCGGCGAGGCGTCGGCTGGACGAAGACCGGCTGCACGGGGTACCAGACCGGCTCGGGGTTGACCGCTGGAGCATGCACCGACCAGCCCGGAGCGGCCCCCGGGGTGACGGACGAGGGGTCGGCGTACGGCGTCAGCGGGCGGCCGTACGCGTCGTGTCCGACGCCGCGGGGATCGGACCAGGTCATCCCCCGACCCTACGGGCTGACGCCGGGGTCGGCGCAGCCTGCGGGCGGGCCGCGACGAGCCGGACGGCCCGGTAATCTCGCAGGATGGCCTCGACGCGTTCCCTGCCCGAGGACCCGTCGCTGGTCCGGTACGTGGTGATGCGGGTCTGGCACGATTTCCTGCGCCATCGCACCATCGACGCGGCCGGGTCGCTCACCTTCTTCTCGATGCTCGCCCTGGTGCCCGGCGCGCTCGCCCTCGTCTCGGGGGTCGCGCTGTTCGTCGACGACGGTGACGCCGTGGACGAGATCCTCTCGGTGGCCCGGTACGTCCTCACCCCCGACGCGATCGACACCCTGCGCTGGCCGCTCGAACAGATGCTCAGCCTGTCGAACCCCGGCGTCGCGTTCGGCATCGGCCTCTGGCTCACGCTGTGGTCGCTGTCGGCCTACACGACGGCGTTCGGCCGGGCCATGAACACCGCCTACGAGGTCGAGGAGGGGCGCCGCATCTGGAAGTTCCGCGGCCACATGATGATCGTCACGCTCGTCCTGATGGTGTCGTTCGCCGTCATCGCCGTCATCCTGCTGGTGACGCCCACGTTGAGCGACGCGGTGGCCGCACGGTTCGGCATCGGCCGCCCCTGGACCGACCTCTACGACGTCGTCAAGTGGCCGGTGCTCGTCGCCCTGGCCGTGCTGTCGGTCGCGATGCTCTACTTCTTCACGCCCAACGTGCGGCCACCGCGCCTGCGCTGGGTGTCGTACGGCGCCATGGTCGCCCTCGGCGGCTGGGCGCTCGCCACGGTCGGCTTCGCGGTCTACGTCGCGACGGTGTCGAACTACGACCGCTTCTACGGTTGGGTGGGCGGCGTCGTGGTCGTGTTGCTCTACGCGTACATCAGCAACTTCGTGCTCGTCATCGGCGGTGAGCTCGACAGCGAGATCCTGCGGATGCGCCAGCTCCGTCGCGGGGTGCAGGCCGAAGAGGTCATCCCCCTGCCGCTCCGCGACACGGCGCGCAACCACATCCTGGCTCGCAACCTCGCCTGGGACGTCCGGGTGGGCCGGGCGATCCGCGAGCGTGCCCTGCGCGAGAACGGCGGCGTGCTCGAACCCGACGAACTCCGGCGCGTCCACCTCCGGGGTGATCGAGACCGGCCGGCCGACGAACGGCCGCAGGCCGCTCAGCGCGCCGACCAGGTCGACCCGACCACCCACGCCCCCTCGACGTCGTAGAGGCCGCCTCGAGGAGGCGCGGTGCCGGTCGACCGGCACCGCGCCTCCTCGACGTGGTCGCGTCAGCCGGCGGTCTCGTCGCCCGGGTTGCGGGCGCCCGTCGTGTTGGCCGCCCGGGCCACCGCCGCGGCGGGGTCCTCGACGTCGATGACGGTGATGGCGCTCGTGATCGGCGCGAGCCCCGAGAGTCGGGCGGGCGAGAGCACCTTGCGCACCTGCTCGTCGGTCATGAGGCCCGCTGCGACGACGAGGGGCGCGATCGCCGCGTTGGTCGTCAGCGCCGTGTGGGCGATGGCCGCCGCCGCCGTGTAGCCGATGTAGGGCGTGAGCGCCGTGACGCTGCCGACGTTCGTCTCGACCTGCTGGGTCAGGCGGGCGCGGTTCGCCTCGATCCCGTCGACGCAGTTGATCCGCAGGGTCTGGCAGGCGTAGGTCATCCACTGCAGGCTCTGCATGACCGAGTGGGTGATCACGGGCTCGAACGCGTTGAGCTGGAGCTGGCCGGCCTCGGCGGCCATCGTGACCGTCACGTCGGCCCCGGCCACCGAGAACGCGACCTGGTTGACCACCTCGGGGATCACCGGGTTCACCTTGCCCGGCATGATCGAGGACCCCGCCTGGCGCGGCGGCAACGTGATCTCGCTGATGCCGGCCTGCGGACCGGACGAGAGCAGCCGCAGGTCGTTGCAGATCTTCGACAGCTTGATCGCGCTGCGCTTCAGGGCACCGCTCAGCGTCATGAAGACGCCGGTGTCGCTCGTCGCCTCGATGAGGTCGGGGGCCGTGACGAGGTCCATGCCCGAGAGCGTGCTGAGGTGTCGCCGGACGGCGTCGGCGTAGAGCGGGTCCGCCGTGATGCCCGTGCCGATGGCCGTGGCGCCGAGGTTGATCTCACCGAGCAGCGGCACGACGTCGCGCAGACGCTGGACGTCCTCGGCCAGGGTGTGCGCGAAGCCCGTGAACTCCTGCCCGAGGGTCATGGGCACGGCGTCCTGCAGCTGGGTGCGGCCGACCTTGAGCACGTCGTGGAACTCGGCGCCCTTGGCGGCGAACGAGTCGGCGAGCAGGTCGAGCTCGACCAGGAGGCGGCGCAGGGTGAGCACCATCGCGATCTTGATCGAGGTGGGGTAGGTGTCGTTGGTGCTCTGGCTGCGGTTGACGTCGTCGATCGGGTGCAGGTGGCGGTACTCGCCCTTGGCGTGGCCGAGCAGCTCGAGGGCGCGGTTGGCGATGACCTCGTTGCTGTTCATGTTGGTGGACGTGCCGGCGCCGCCCTGGATGACCCCGACGGCGAACTGGTCGTGCAGCGCGCCCCCGCGGATCTCTTCGCAGGCGCGTTCGATGGCCTCGGCCTTGACCGGGTCGAGCACGCCGATCTCGACGTTGGCGCGGGCCGCCGCCTGCTTCACGAGGGCGAGGGCCGTGACGAGGTCGGGATAGACCGAGATCGGCCGCTGCGAGATCGGGAAGTTCTCGAGCGCCCGGGCGGTGTGGATGCCCCAGTAGACGTCGGCGGGCACCTCGCGGCTGCCCAACGAATCGGTCTCGGTGCGGGTCGGTGCTGCTGTCTCGGTCGTCACGTGTGGTGAGCCTCCGTCGTCAGTCGGGGCCCGGTCGTCGTCGACCGGACGCTTCCGTCGAGCCTACCGGCGGGACCGCGGACGGGCCGTTCCCGCGGAGGCGCGGGGCGGCCGTCCGAGAGGGTCCCGACCTGGGGACGAGACGAGCCGGGGTGGCCGAGGGTCAGCGGTGGAAGCCCGGGACGATGAGGTAGATGCCGTACAGCACGCCGAGGGCGCAGACGACGAAGCAGGCGTACCCCGCGGCGGTGCGGACGGGCGTGCGGCCCTCGACGGTCAGGAGGCGCAGGCCCAGCGAGTAGAGCGAGACGAGTGCGGCCGCGGAGAAGAGCGCCACGAGCGCGACCACGAGGAAGGCGGACCAGTCGATCATCAGCGCACCTCGTCGTCGGTCGGGACCGGACCCCGGGGGGCGGGGACGGGCTCGGGTGGGTCGTCCATGCGGACGAACGGGGCCTCGACCCCGGACGCGGGCGTGTCGACGCGGCCCTTGCGGACGGCTCGTCGGGCACGGCGACGCGAGAGCACCGAGGTGGCGGCGACGTCGACCTCGATGGCCGAGCCCTGGTCGTGCGGCCGGCGGCGGGAGATGACGAAGATGCCCGCGATGACGACGGCACCGACGGCGGCGTCGATCACGAGCCCCGTGACGCCGAGCGTGGCGATCAGGGCCGCGACGGCGCCGACCGCCGCCGAGGCGGGCAACGTGATGAACCAGGCGACGACGATCTTGCCGGCGGTGCCCCACTGGATCTTCGAGCCGCGGCGTCCGAGCCCGGCACCGATGATCGAGCCGCTCGCGACCTGCGTCGTCGACAGCGCGAAGCCCAGGTGGCTGGAGGCCAGCACGGTCGCGGTCGTCGACGCCTCGGCCGAGAAGCCCTGGGTGGGCTTGACCTCGGTCAGACCGCCGCCCATGGTCTGGATGATGCGCCAGCCGCCGGTGTAGGTGCCCAGGGCGATGGCGAACGCGCAGACGACGACCACCCAGAACGGCGGGCCGGAGTCGGGCGTGAGCAGCCCACCCGCGATGAGCGTGAGCGTGATGACGCCCATGGTCTTCTGCGCGTCGTTCGTGCCGTGCGCGAGGGCGACCAGCGACGACGTGAAGATCTGGCCGTAGCGGAACCCGCCGCGCTCGCTCTTGTCGTCACGGCGTCGGGTGATCGTGTAGGCGAGCCGTGTGGCGGTGTACCCCACGACGCCGGCGATCAACGGCGCGAGCAGGGCGGGCAGCACGACCTTCGACAGCACGACGCCGAAGTCCACCGACCCCATGCCGGCACCGACGATCGCCGCACCGATCAACCCGCCGAACAAGGCGTGCGAGGAGCTCGAGGGCAACCCCCGCAACCACGTGAACATGTTCCAGACGACGGCGCCGATGAGGCCCGCGAAGATCATCTCGGGGGTGATCTGCACCCCGCCGTCCCCTTCGCGGATGATGCCGCCGGAGACGGTCTTCGCGACCTCGGTGCTGAGGAAGGCGCCGACGAGGTTGAGGATCGCGGCCACCGTGACGGCGACCTTGGGCTTCATCGCGCCGGTCGCGATCGGGGTCGCCATGGCGTTGGCCGTGTCGTGGAACCCGTTCGTGAAGTCGAAGAAGAGAGCCAGCGCGATGACCAGGACGACGATGAGTGTGATGTCCACCGGCCTGAGTGTCACAGGTGGGTGGACGCGGGTCAACTCGGTGGTGACCTGCGGGGTACATCCCGGTGAACGGTGGGTGACGCGGACCGTCGCGCGGCCGGGGCGCGCCTCACACGTGCGGGACGAAGTCCTGCCAGGCCCGTCGCCGTTCGCCCCGCGGATCGTGCTCGACGCGGTCGCGGGCGTCGATGATGAGGGTGCGTCGGCGGTGCGGGTCGTAGGTCGGCCAGTCGGCGACCGCCCCGGTGCGGACGAACTCGAGCCAGCGGGAACGCGTCCGCGCCGCCGTGCGCAGGAACGCCCGACGGCCGCCCAGGAGGCTCATCGCCCACCCGAAGGCGGAGCCCATCCGGTCGTAGATCGCCCAGAGCTCGAGCCCGTGGAACGCGTCGACCCCGACCGTGCGGAGGATGCGCGTCGTGGCGTCGAAACGGTAGAACCGGACCGGCTGGTGGACCGCGTGCCGCTCGGCCACCTTGACGCTCGGGAACCAGAACGCGTAGTCACCGCCGAAGTCGAGGGCGGCCGGGCGGGCGGGCAGCCCCGGGTAGTGCTTCTTGATCGTCTTCCGGGCCTTCTTCTCGGTCGCGGCGAAGATGGCCCGGATGCGGGGCTTCGTCGTGGCGAGGATGTCGCGGCGGCCGGTGAACACCGACCCCTCGCGGTCGTTCGTGCCGATGATCAGAGGCACCGGGTGGGCCCGGCCCGCCTTGAAGGCGTCGAGCGGGCGTTCGGGCAGGAAGTCGCCGTCGATGACGGGGCTGAAGCAGATCGTCCCCGGATCCTCGTCCGGGGTGCGCAACTGCAACCGGCTCGCGGCCCGGACGATCGCCGTCGTCGGTGCCTCGGCGAGCATCGTCGCCGCGTCGTCGACGCTCGTGGCCTCGAGGTCGTCGTCGCGCAGGTCGTGGGCGAGCAGCTCGAGGAACTCGCCCGCCCAGCGCCGCGTCACGTCCGGCGGGTAGATGGCGTTCGGCGGTGCGCTCTGGGCGACGACCCCCCGGAAGAGGCCGCGAGCGCGCGGCACCGTCATGAGGGTGGTCACGGCGTTGCCGCCGGAGCTCTCGCCCGACACGGTGACCCGGCCGGGGTCGCCGCCGAACGCGGCGACGTTGTCGCGGACCCACTCGAGGGCGGCGACCTGGTCGCGCAGCCCGAGGTTCGAGTCGAACGGGCGGTCCTCGGTCGCCCAGTGGCTGAAGTCCAGGTAACCGAAGGCGCCCAGCCGGTAGTTCAGGCTCACGTAGACGATGCCGCCCTCACGGACGAGCGTCTCGCCCTGTCTCGGGAACTCCCTCGACGACCCCACGCTGTACGCGCCTCCGTGGACGAACACGAGGACGGGCAGCCCGTCGCCCGGTGCCGTGCCCTCCGGTGCGACCACGTTGACCGTCAGGCAGTCCTCGCTGAGCGGGGTGGTGGCGTCGACGCCCACGAACTGCACGCGGTCCTGCGGGGCTGCGGGTCCGAACCGGCCGGCGTCGCGGACGCCCGTCCACGCCGCCGGCGCCTCGGGGGCCCGGAAACGGAGGCGCCCCACGGGTGGTGCGGCGAAGGGGATGCCGCGCCAGGCGAGCACGCCGCGCTCCCGCACGCCGCGGACCTCGCCCGAGCGGGTGGTGCGGACGAGGTCGGGGGCCGGGACGGTCGCCCGGGGCTGTGCGGTCACGGAGCGATGCTACGGGTGGCAGGACTGTCGACCGGGGCCGTTCACCCGACGTTCTCCTAGGGGGTGCCTGGGAGGATGGTCGGGACTTTGCAGTCGATGCACATCGCACGGCTGCCCCGACGACTGGACGGAGCCCGGCTCACATGGAACTCGGCGAGCTGCTGATCATCTTGACAGGGTCGCTCGTCGTGACCGCCTTCGCCCGCTGGCGGGGCCTGCCCGCTCCCCTGCTGACGGTGGGCGTCGCCCTGCTCGTGTCGTTGATCCCCGGCGTGCCCGACATCGAGATCGACTCCGAGGTCATCCTGACCGTGGTCCTGCCGCCGCTGCTCTACTCGGCCGCCCTCGACGTCTCGCTGCTGAACTTCCGGGAGAGCCGCGTGCAGATCGCCCGACTGGGGGTCGGTGCCGTGATCGTGACGGCCTTCGCCGTAGGGGGCGTCGCCTACGTGATGATCCCCGACATGACCCTTCCGGCCGCCCTCCTCGTCGGGGCGGTGGTCGCGCCTCCCGACGCCGTGTCGGCGGCCGCCATCGGCCGGAAGCTCGGTCTGCCGCGCAAGGTGATGACCGTGCTGTCGGGCGAGAGCCTGATCAACGACGCCGCGTCGCTCACCCTGGTCAAGGTGTTCCTGGCGATCGTGGGCGGTGCCAGCCTCACGCTCTGGGACGACCTCGGCATCTTCGGCCTCGCGATCGGCGTCGGCGTCGCGGTCGGTCTGGTCCTCGGCTTCGTCGCCCACCGCGTGCGCATGCGGATCGACGACCCCGTGGTCGAGAACGTCATCGGCCTGCTGCTGCCGTTCATCGCGTACATCGCCGCCGAGGAGCTGAGCGGCTCCGGCGTGCTGGCGGTCGTGGCCGCGGGCCTCTACGTCGGATTCAACTCACCCCGCACGGGCTACGCGACCCGGCTGCAGGAGCGCCCGTTCTGGTCCGCCGCCGACGTCCTGCTCGAGGGGTTCGTGTTCGCCCTGATCGGCCTCCAGCTGCGTGCCGTCGTGCTCGACGTCAGCGAGAGCGAGCGCGGCCTCGGACAGAGCGTCGGCGTCGCCCTCGCCGTCCTCGCCGTGGTGGTCCTCGTGCGCCCGGTCTTCGTGTTCGGCACCTACCACGCGGCCCGTGCCGGCCGGTACCTCTTCCTCTCGACGGTGCTGCGGAAGCTCCGCCGGGTGCCCGCGCTCCGCCGGCTGCGGCGGGCGCCGGCTCTGCGGACGCTGCGCTACCACCCGCAACCCCGCATGGACTGGCGACAGCTGAGCGTCATCTCGTGGACCGGCATGCGGGGCGTGGTGACCCTCGCCGCCGCCGTGTCGATCCCGGCCGTCACCGAGTCGAGCATCCCCGTGCCGGCGCGCGACACCATGTTCCTCATCGCGTTCATCGTCACGGTCGGCACCCTGCTGCTGCAGGGGCTCACGCTGCCGGTCGTCATCAGGGTGCTCGGCGTCCGGGACGACACGCAGCGCGACCGTGACCTCGCCGCCGAGCTGGCGGTCTTCGCGACGAGCACGGACGAGACCATGGCCTACGTCGCGGAACGGCGTGCCGACTGGGAGAAGCGCTGGGGGCCCGAGCTCACCGAACGCGCCGTCCTGCTCGCGACGACTCGGCTGCTGCGGCAGAACGAGGCGCTGCAGCGCACGGCCGTCGACGACGCCGACGAACGGGACGTCTCGGGGGCGACGGCCGCCCAGCGCGCCCGCCGTCGAGAGGCACCCCAGGCGCTCGGCTCGATCCGACGCGAGCTGCTCGCCAAACGCCGCGAGGTGGTGCTGCGCGAGCGCGACGCCGGGGCCCTCGACGAGGAGGTCATGAGGCGCGTGCTGCTCGGGCTCGACGCCGAGGAGCTCGCCATGGACACCTCGGCCTTCACGAGCACGAGGTCGTGACGCGCCCGCGGCGTATCGTGAGCGGCACCGGCGACGAGACGAGAAGACGACCGAGAGCAGGAGGGCGCGGCACCGTGGCGACCACGACGAACCAGACGACCACGGACGACGCGGGAGGGCCGCCCAAGCCCGAGCTCGGACGGTACCGTCGCTGGTACTCGACCCTCCACCCGTCGCTGCAGCTGATCGGCCTGCAGCTCTGGCTGCCGCTGTTCTTCATCGTCGGCTTCTGCCTCTGCTACATCGCGGCCTTCCACGCCCCCCACCCGCACGACGTCCCCGTCGCGGTCGTCGGGTCCTCGTCGGCCGCCGCCGACCTGCAGACGGGCCTCGACGACGCCCGCCCCGGCGTGATCGACGTCCGCGCCTACGGCTCCGCCGACGAGGCCGAGGAGGCGGTGCTCGCCGGACGCGTCGCCGTGGCCTACGACCCGGCCGAGACCACGATCTACACCGCGAGCGCCCACCAGTACCAGGTCGCCGCCCTCATCCCGGCGACGATCACCCCCGTGCTCGAGGCCCAGGGGGTCACGCCCACCGTCACCGACCTGGCACCGTTGCCCGCGAACGACGAGTACGGCACCGTGTCGATGTACCTCATGCTCTCGTGGTGCATCGGCGGCTACATGGTGGCGATGTTCATCGGGCTGATGGGCGCCCCGCTCCGCCACCGCACCCGGATGACGGTGATCGGCGTCGGCGGCGGCGTGATCTCGCTCGTCACGAACGTCCTCGCCGGACCGGTGATCGGGGCCGTCGACGGGCACTTCGTGCCGCTCTTCTTCATCGCCTGGGCCTGGATCATCGCCATCGGCCTCGCGGTCAACGGCATCAGCTACTTCGTCGGACGGTTCGTCGCCCTGCCCGCGATGATCGTGTTCGTCTTCCTGTCCATGCCGTCCTCGGGCGCCGCCTACCCCGCATGGTTCATGCCCCAACCGTTCGCGTGGCTCAACGCCGTCGTGGTCGGGAGCGGGATCACCGAGATGCTCAAGCGCGTGCTCTACGGCGTGGGCCCCGGCTACGGCCGCGGCGTGACGATGATGCTCTGCTACGCCGCTCTCGGCATCGTGCTGATGCTCGTCGGCAAGCGCTGGTGGGAGGGCCGCCGCATCGCCCGCATCGTGTCCGGCCGCACGACGATGTTCGCCGACGCCCAGAACGCGAACCGCGAGTTCCTCGTCGCCGAGCGCGACGAGGTGCTCGCCCGCCACGGCCTCGTGGCGACGGACACGGGCACGATCAACACGATCCCGGCGGACGAACGCGACGACCTCGGTGACCCCGGCGAGCGGGGCGACATGTTCCTCGGTGCACCCGGCGGACTCGAGAACGACGAGCTCGCGACGCGACCCGTGCGCGTCGTCCCGAGCGACCGCATGGGGTCAGGGCACCCCGGGCGCGAGGACGGCGTCGCGCGCTGAGGCGGTACCCTCGACGCTCGTGACCACGACCACCCTGCACCGCCTGCTCGTCGCCCTCGCCGTCCTGCTGCTCGTCGCGGCCGGGGTCCTCTACGTCCTCTCGGTGACGCTGGCACCACAGGGCGGTCCCGACGTGGCGGCGCGCTTCGTCGGCTACGCCTGGTTCGCGGTCGTCGGTGCCGTGCTCACCGGCGTCGTCGACTTCTTCGTACGCGCGGGTCTGTCGCGCACCGGGACCCGACGCGGACGCTGACCCCGCGGGACGGGGTGTCGGGCTCAGACGAGTCGTGCCTCGGCGGTCGAGGCACGTCGCTCGGCCAGCTCGATCGCCGCGAGGCGTTCGATGCGCTGCCACCGCGCGGCCGTGGCGGCCATGCCCGCGACGAGGGCGACCACGCCGAGGCTCGAGAGCGCCAGCAGGACGCCGCCGAAGGCGGCCCCCACCACGACGACGACGAGGCCGAGGGCCCAGGCCACCGCGGGCAGCCAGAGCGGCAACGACAGCTGGCGGGGCGCCACGGCGGTGCGGGCCGGGCTCCGGAGCGTGGTCGTGGTCAGGCCGTCGTAGCTGGTCATGTCGCTCCCCGTGAGATCCGTCCGACGGCGGGGATCTCCCCGTGATCCGTCTCGGAACCGACCCTAAGCGGAGCACGGCGCCACCGCGCCCCCCTCTGCGAGGGCCAGGCGCCCCGGCCGGAACGCCTCAGGGGCCGGCGTGTTCCGGCGGCAGGGGCGCGTCGGAGGCCACCGTCGCGAGGTCGGCCGCGAAGACGAACGTCCGGGCGACCCGTCCCCCGGCGAGCACACCGGGCAGCCAGTGCGACGCGTCGTCCCACATCTCGTCCAGGGGCAGCTCGTCGAGGTCGAACCACCGTGGGACCAGCTCGTCACTCTCGGCGGGGTCGCCGCGCCACGCGGTGACGACGAAGACCGTCGACCGCTGGCTCCAGCTCTCACGGTGCGGGAAGAGGTAGAGCAGGTCGCCCCTCCGGTCGAGGTCCGACGCGAGCACCTCGACGCCGCTCTCTTCCGCGATCTCGCGGACCACCGCCTCCTGCACGCCCTCCCCGGCTCGAGCTTGCCCCCGAGGCCGACCCAGTGCCCCGTGCCGAGTCCGCGCTTCTTGCGTCCCAGCAGGACCTGCCGACGCCCCTCGTGCTCCCGCAAGAGGTAGGCGACGCAGACGCGGTAGACCGGCATGCCGGAAGGCTACCGGCTGTCGTCCCGCCCACAGGGCGCCCGGCAGGAGGGTGGACGGCGGGAGGGCGGACGGCAGGAGGCGCGGGCCGCGTCCCCGGGAACCGCTCGACGGCTCGCGCGTAGGCTCGTCGGCATGTCCGAAGCACGATCGAGCGGGAGGCGACGCCCCGGGCCCGAGTTCCGCGGCGCCGGCCGGAGCCTCGAGGTGCTGCGCGCCGAGGCCCACGACGAGCTCTCCGCCCTGATCGAACTGCGCTGCCGCAACGGCGAGGACCCCTGGGACGTCATCCCCGGGCTCCCCACCGTCGACGAGCAGGTCGTCATCTCGCTGCGGGCCGACGCCCTGGGCACCGACGGCGTGCCGACCGCGACGGGGCTCGGTCTCGCCGACGAGCTCGGCTACCTGCGCACCATCGCGTTGTGGCACCCCGAGCTGTCACGGGCCGTCTGGTCGCTCATGGGGCGGCTCGACGACGCCTCTCGCTGACCGCGCCTCGCCCGACCCGGCTGTCGGTGGTCCGCCGTAGCGTGGCCCCATGAGCTGGTGGGACGTCGTGACCGTGACCGTGGGTGCCTTCGTGGGTGCCGGGGCGGCGTTCGCGTCGAACCTGCTCGTGCGGCTGATCGAGTCGCGCCGGCGCGAGGCGTCGGCCCTCAACGAGCTGATCACCGAGATCCACTTCCGGCGCGTGCTGCGCCGGGTGGCACCGAGGCTCAGCCCCAACCCCCGCGCCCTCGACCCCGTCTACGAGCAGGCGCGCCATTCGATCTCGGCCCTGCGGGGCGAGATCCGGCGGGCGCGACGGGCGCTCCGTCCTCGCTCGTCGGCCCTGCCCGTGCTCAACGAGATGACGCTGGCGTGCAACACCTTCCTCGACGACAGCGACGACGCCCCCGAGCGCTACCGACTGCACCTCATGCAGCTGCACGCGCGCCTCAACGCCTCGGTCCGACGACTGAGGTCCGACCGCCGGTCCATCTCCGACCTCGAACCCGGCGAGGCGCACCTCGGCGCCACCGTCCAGGGGTTGACCGCGCCCACCACGGCCCTGCCCGTCGACGACTGACCGCCGCCGGGTCGGACGCCGACCCGCGTCAGGGCCGGCCGACGACCGACGGCCTGGCCGGACGTCACCGAGGAGGCGCGGGTACCGTCCCCCGCATGAGCGACCGCGACCAGACCCCGGCCCCCGACACCACCCCCCGCGACGACGCGTCCGGCGCGAGCGAGACGGTCGACCCGGCCGGGCACGACGTCGACGCGACGTACACCGTCCCCGGGTCGCACTCCGAGTCGGCCGCCGAGAAGGCCGGCACCCCCGAGCAGGCGATCGACGAGGCCCGCGAGGGCGAGGCGCCCGACCCGGCCGACGTCCACGTCGCCTCGGACGAGTACCCCGAGGTGCCGGCCTTCAACGGCATCACGGCCAGCGACCGCTCCGTCTGAGCCGCCGTTAGGCTCGGGTGATGGCCTCCGTTCCCGCTCCCCGTGCCCCCCAGAAGCCCGTCACCCGGTCGCACCACGGCCACGACTTCGTCGACGACTACGAGTGGCTCCGTGCCAAGGACGACCCCGAGGTCGTGGCGCACCTCGAGGCCGAGAACGCGCACACCGAGGCCGAGACGGCCCACCTCGCCGGTCTGCGGCAGACGGTCTTCGACGAGATCAAGGGCCGGGTGCAAGAGACCGACCTGGGCGTCCCGGTCCGTGAGGGCTCGTGGTGGTACTACTCGCGCACGGCCGAGGGGCAGCAGTACGGCATCCACTGCCGTGCACCGATCACCGGGCCCGACGACTGGACTCCCCCGTCGATCGAGGCGGGCGAGGCCGCCGAGGGCGAGCAGGTGCTGCTCGACGGCAACGCCGAGGCCGAGGGGCACGACTTCTTCTCGATCGGCAGCTTCGACGTCTCGCCCAACGGCACCCTGCTCGCCTACGCGGTCGACGTCGAGGGCGACGAGCGCTACACGCTGCGCATCCGCGACCTGGCGACCGGCCGCGACCTCGACGACGTGGTCACCGGCACGGCCGCCGGCGCCCTGTTCGACGCCACCGGTCGCTACGTCTTCTACCCCACCGTCGACGAGTCCTGGCGCCCCGACACCATCTGGCGTCACGAGGTCGGGCAGCCCGGCGACGACGTCACGGTGTTCACCGAGACCGACGACCGCTACTGGATCGGGGTGGGCCTCACGCGCAGCCGCCAGTACCTCGTCGTCGACGTCGGGTCGAAGATCACGAGCGAGACCTGGCTGCTCGACGCGGCCGACCCGACCGGCGAGTTCCGGGTCGTCTGGCCGCGCCGCGAGGGCGTCGAGTACGACGTCGAGCACGCGATCGTCGCGGGCAGCGACCGCCTGCTCATCGTCCACAACGACGGCGCCGAGAACTTCGAGCTCGTCGACGTGCCGGCCGACGACCCCACCTCGACGACCGACCGCCGCGTGATCGTCGAGCACCGCGCCTCCGTCCGGCTCGAGTCCGTCGACGCGTTCTCCGGCCACCTCGTGGTCGAGTACCGCCGCGACGCGCTGCCGCGCTTCGCGGTCGTGCCGCTCGGTCCCGACGGCTACGGCGAGGTCTCCGAGGTCGGCTTCGACGAGCCGCTGTTCGCCGCCGGCGCGGGCGGCAACCCGGAGTTCCACCAGCCGACCGTCCGCTTCGGGTACACCTCGTTCGTCACGCCGTCGACGGTCTACGACCTGGACGTCCGCACGGGCGAGCGTCACCTCCTCAAGCGTCAGAACGTGCTCGGCGGCTACGACCCGGCCGACTACGACCAGGCCCGCGAGTGGGCCACGGCGACCGACGGCACCCGCGTGCCCGTCTCGCTCGTCTGGCGCCGTGACGCCGTCCCCGCCGAGGGGCCCTCGCCCGTGCACCTCTACGGCTACGGCTCGTACGAGCACAGCATCGATCCGGGCTTCAGCGTCGCCCGCCTGTCGCTGCTCGACCGCGGCGTCGTGTTCGCGGTCGCCCACGTCCGCGGCGGCGGCGAGCTGGGACGCTCCTGGTACGAGGACGGCAAGACGCTCACCAAGAAGAACACCTTCACCGACTTCGTCGCCGTCGCCGACCACCTGATCGCCGAGGGCCGCACGACCCCCGAGCTGATGGTCGCCGAGGGCGGCAGCGCGGGCGGCCTGCTGATGGGCGCGGTGGCGAACATCGCCCCCGACCGGTTCGCCGGCATCGTCGCGGCCGTCCCGTTCGTCGACGCCCTGACGAGCATCCTCGACCCCGACCTGCCCCTCACCGTGATCGAGTGGGACGAGTGGGGCGACCCCCTGCACGACGCCGAGGTCTACGAGTACATGCGCGGTTACAGCCCGTACGAGAACGTGCGCGACGACGTGACCTACCCGCGCATCCTCGCCGTGACCTCGATCAACGACACCCGGGTGCTCTACGTCGAACCCGCCAAGTGGGTGGCGCGGCTGCGCGAGGTCGACGCCCCGGTGCTGCTGAAGACCGAGATGTCGGCCGGGCACGGCGGCGTCAGCGGACGGTACGAGTCCTGGCGCGAGCGGGCGTTCGAGATCGCGTGGATCCTCGACGTCCTCGGGCGGGCCTGACGAGCGTGGACCACGTCGCCCTGCTGCGGGGCGTCAACGTCGGCACGGCCAAGCGGGTGGCCATGGCCGACCTGCGGCGCGTGGCCGCCGACCTCGGCTTCGAACACCCCGAGACGCTGCTCAACAGCGGCAACCTGGTGTTCGGGGCGTCGTCGCGGCTCGGTGCCGACGACGCCGCCGGGCTCCGGGCGGCGATCGCCCGGGCCACCGGCGTCGACGCCGACCTGGTGCTGCTCGACGCCGAGCGCTTCACGCGGCTGGCCGTGGCGAACCCCCTCCGACGCGAGGAGCGCGAGCCGAAGCTGCTGTCGGTCGCGTTCGCCGAGGTGCCGGGCGCGCTCGACGGGGTGGTGCCTCCCGACGTCGACCTGGGCGACGAAGAGATCGTGGTCTCGCCCGACGCCGTCCACCAGTGGCTGCCGGCAGGCGTGCTCGCCTCGCGGGTGCCGGCCGCCTGGTGGCGGGGGCTGCCGACTCCGGTCACGGCCCGGAACGACGCGACCGTGCGCAAGCTCGAGGAGCTGCTCGCCCGCCGCTCCGCCTGACCCCTTCCGCGCCCGAGGTCCCACGTCAGAGGTCGGCGTCCCGACGTCAGAGGTCGGCGGCGGCGCGGTGGAAGCGGCGGAGGGCGTCGTCGGCACGGGCGGACTCGAGGGTGGCCAGCACGCCGTAGCCGAAGGCGTCCTCGCCCGACCGGTTCGCGAGCGTCGCGACCTCGCGCATCGTCCGCACCGCCGCGAGGGCGTCGCGGTGCTCGCCGAGGGCGTCCTGGACGGCCTCGGCCCGGCGGGCCCGGCCGCGGCCCGATCCGCTGCGGGGACGGTCGGCCTCGAGGGCGTACCGCAGTCGTCGGGCGGCCTTCCGCACGTCGTGCAGGACCGGGAGCGCGTCCACGGCGCCTGCGCGGTCCGTCGCGTCCACGGCCGCCAGCCCTGCCCGGACCGCCCGCCTCGTCCGCTTCCGCTCGGCCCGCAGCCGCGCGGCCGAGAGGTCGGCGGCCGGGTCGGTGGCGTGGTCCCCCGTCGCCGGGGCCGCCACGAGCGCGTCGACCGCGTCCAGCAGGTCGAACCAGGCGCCCGAGTCGAGCAGGCGACGCACGTCACCGACGGCCTCGTCGAGTCGTTCGCCGAGCCGGGCGTCGATCCGCCCCGTGACCTGGGCGGCCACGAAGCCCTCCGGAGCCGAGGAGGCGCGGGTCGCCACCCGGCCTCGCGCCACCTCGACGTCCCGAGCGGCACCCGAGACGTGGCCGACGTGGCGGGCACCCGCCACGACGGCAGCGGCGAGCCCGGGGTCGAGGACGCCGTCCCACACGGTCAGCAGGGCGCGCAGTCGCCGGGTCGTGGTCCGCAGCCGATGGACCGCATCCGGCCGGCCGTCGCGCACGGCGGCGTCGACCGCGAGCAGCTCGTCACGGAGTCCCGACGCAGCGGACGCCACGAAAGCCGCCGCCGACTTCTTCTTCGGGGCCGGGGTGGCCGGGGCAGGCACGACCGTCGAGGCGGCCCCGCCGGCGCCGTCGCCCGACGCCGCCGGCACCTCGAGTTCCGAACCCAGCCCTCGGGCCAGCTTCGACTTCGACGACGAGAGCGACGCGCCGGCCGCCTCCAGCCGCTCCGCGACCGCGTCGAGCAGCCGCTCGCCCTCGTCGCCGTCGACGCCCGGCGCGAGCTCGACCTCCCACTCGCGCCAGGTGCGCAGCACGCCCGTGTCGGGGTTCGACGCCCGCACCACGTCGTCGGCGAGTTCGGCCAGCTCGCGGTCCGAGCCGTCGAGCAGGCGGGTCACGGTGCGCGTCGTCTCGAGTCGGAGCACGGGGTGCACCGGCCGGCCCCGCAGCCGCGCCTCGACCAGCCGGCGCAGCGCGTCCGGCACGGGCTCGCCGGGGTCGCCGAGCGGCCAGTGGACCTCGCGGCGCCCGGTCGTGCCGGCCGACGGCGGCAGCTTGAGGTGCCATCCGGCGTCGCCACCGCCCTCGCGCCTCCTCAGGGTGGTCCGGGCCCCGAGCAGCGTGTGGTCGACGGTGTCCCAGTAGGTCGCGGCGAGCTCGACGGGGTCGTCGTGCCCCACGCCGTCGACGACGAGCGCCTCGGCGGCGTCGCCCCTCACCCCGACAAGATCGGGCACCCCGGCGCTCTCGTGGACGTCGTACTTGCGCTCGATCTCGGTCTGTTCGGTGCGGTGCGGTGATGCGGGGCTCATGCCTCCGTTCTAGTCGGGAGGCCTGGTGGCCGGCCCTCCGGACCCCGCGGGGCGGCCCGGCGTAGGGTCGTCGCATGAGCGATGTGGCACCGATTCTTGCCGGATGGATGGCGCGTCAGCGCTGGTACGCGACCAAGGGACGAACGCCCGCCCTGCGGGTGATCGGATCGTTCGAGGCCGAGGTGGACGACGCCCTCACCATGACGCTGCTGATCATCGACGAGGCGGCGGACGTCCCCGTCCTCTACCAGGTGCCCCTCGTCAGCCGCGCGACCCCCCTGCCCGGCGGCGACGCGGCCTTCATCGGCTCGGCCGACGGACGCTACCTCTACGACGGTCCCCACGACCCGGCCTACGCCCGGGAGTTGCTGCGCACCATGTCCGCCGAGGCGCACGTGGTGGGTGCCGACGTCACGGTCGACGGCACGCGAATCGTCGACCCCGGGCAGGTGCGTCGCTCGCGCGTGCTCTCGGGCGAACAGTCGAACACCTCGATCGTCTACGACGTCGAGGGCGGCCCCGTCGACCAGGTCATCGCGAAGGTCTTCCGGGTGCTGCACCACGGCGACAACCCGGACGTCACCACCCAGGCCGCCCTGACCCGTGGCGGGTCGACGCACGTCCCCTCGTCGTTCGGCTCGTTGCGCGCGACCTGGCCCGACGTCGGGCGCGAGGGCGGGACGGCCACCGGCCACCTCGCCTTCTCGCAGGAGTTCCTCCCCGGCCTCGAGGACGCCTGGCGCGTGGCCCTGACGGCGGCGGCCGACGGTACCGACTTCACCGCCGAGGCCCACGCGCTCGGCGTCGCCGTCGCCGAGGTGCACGCGACCCTCGCCGCCGACCTGGGCACGGTCCCCGCGGGCGACGACGAGATCGCCGGGGCCCTGACGAGCATGCGTCGACGCATCACGACCGCGTCGCGCGAGGTGCCGCAGATCGCCGAGCACGCCGCCGCGATCGGAGCCGTCTACGACGCGGCCGAGCACCTGCACTGGCCCGACCTGCAGCGCATCCACGGCGACCTCCACCTCGGTCAGGCCCTGCTCTCGCCCGAGCGCGGCTGGATGCTCATCGACTTCGAGGGCGAGCCCCTTCGGCCGATGCCCGAGCGCTCGCGCCCCGACCTGCCGATCCGCGACATCGCGGGCATGCTGCGGTCGTTCGACTACGTGGCCGGTTCGCTGGCGCAGGAGGCCGTCCCGGTGGACGCCGCGGCCTGGGCGCACGACGCCCGCCGCGCGTTCGTCGACGGGTACGTCGCCTCGTCCGGCGTCGACGTCCGGGCCGCCCGGGCCCTGCTCGACGCGTTCGAGATCGACAAGGCCGTGTACGAGGCGATCTACGAGAGCCGCAACCGGCCGGACTGGATCGACATCCCGCTCGCGGCCGTCGCCCGGCTCGCCGCACGCAGCGCTCCCGCCGCCGGCTGAGCCGGGCGGGCAGGGTCGCCAGGCGTCCTCCGCGTGACGGGCCGCGCCTCCTGAGCCCTCGACAGCGAGGGGGCAGGAGGCGCGGCGCCGACCTCAGGGACGCGGCACGTTGCGCAGGTTCGACCGCGCCATGGCCACGGCCTCGCCTGCGCCGCCGTTCATGACGATCTTCGACATGGCGAGCGAGAAGCCCTTCACCTGGGCGCCCGTGATCGTCGGGGGCAGCGAGAGCGCCTTCGGGTCGGTCGCGATGTCGACGAGCGCCGGACCGTCGTGTTCGAAGGCTGCCTCGTAGGCCGCCCGGAGGTCGCGGGGGTCGTCGACGTGGACGGCGTGGATGCCGATGGCGCGCGCCACCGCGGCGTAGTCCGTGTAGGGGACGTCGACGCCGAAGTCGGGGAACCCGTCGACGAGCATCTCGAGCTTGACGAGGCCGAGCGTCGAGTTGTTGAACACGACGATCTTCACCGGCAGTTGGTACATCTGCGCCGTGACGAGTTCGCCCATCAACATGGACAGCCCGCCGTCGCCCGAGATCGAGACGACCTGGCGATCGGGGTAGGCCATCTGCGCACCGAGGGCATGCGGCAGGGCGTTGGCCATCGAGCCGTGCAGGTACGAGCCGAAGATGCGCCGGCGCGGGGTCGGGGTGACGTAGCGCGCGGCCCAGACGTTGCCCATGCCCGTGTCGGCCGTGAAGATGGCGTTGTCGGCCGCGACCTCGTCGAGCAGCGAGGCCGCGTACTCGGGGTGGATCGGCCGCATCTTCTCGACGTTCTTCGTGTAGGCCCCGACCGCACCGGTCATCAACTTCTCGTGCTTCTTGAGGGTCTTCTCGAGGAACCTGCGGTTCTTCTTGCGCTTCACGAGCGGCATGAGCGCCCGGAGCGTCGGGGCGATCGCCCCGTGGACGGGCACCTGCACGTCGGCGCGACGACCGATCACGGCGGCGTCGACGTCGACCTGGGCGATGGTGACCGTCGAGGCGTCCGGCAGGAACTGCGGGTACGGGAAGTCGGTGCCGAGCAGCACGAGCAGGTCGGCGTCGTGGATGCCCGCGTGGGCGGCACCGTAGCCGAGCAGGCCGGTCATGCCGACGTCGAACGGGTTGTCGTACTGGATGACGTCCTTGCCCCGCAGGCTGTGCCCGATCGGGGCACCGACGAGGTCGGCCAGGGCGATGATCTCGTCGTGCGACCCACGACCGCCCTCGCCGACGAAGAACGCGACGGTGTCGGCCTGGTTCACGGCATCGGCCAGGGCCTGCACGTCGTGCCGGTCGGGTACGAGCTCGGGCGGGCGGACGCTGACGTAGGCGGGCACCTTGCCGCCCGCGTCGAGTTCGGCGATGTCGCCCGGCAGCGTGATCACGCTGACGCCCTCGCCCGCCAGGGTGTGCCGGATCGCGCTCGCGACGACCATCGGCGACTGCTCGGCCGTCGAGATCATCTCGCTGTAGCCCGAGCACTCGACGAAGAGGCGGTCGGGGTGGGTCTCCTGGAAGTAGTCCGAGCCGATCATCGTGCTCGGGATGTGGCTGGCGATGGCCAGGACCTTGGCACGGCTGCGGTTGGCGTCGTAGAGCCCGTTGATGAGGTGCAGGTTGCCCGGGCCGCACGACCCGGCGCAGACGGCGAGCTCGCCGCTCATCTGCGCGTCGCCCGAGGCCATGAACGCCGCGGCCTCCTCGTTGCGGACGTGGATCCAGTCGATCCCGCCCTTCACCGAGCCGCCCGTGCGACGCACGGCGTCGACGATCGGGTTCAGGCTGTCGCCGACGATGCCGTAGATCCGGCGGACGCCGGCGGTGACGAGCTGGGCGATGATCTGGTCGGCGACCGTGTCTGCCATGGTGTTCCCTTCGTGGTGCGTGCTGGTACGCCTCCCAGACAACTCCCCCGGCGCTCACCGCCGACCGGGCTTAACCTGGGGTCATGAGCGACATCGCGAGCACGTACGTCCCCGAGTCCGGCACCATCACCATGTTCAGCACCTCGTGGTGCGGCTACTGCGCCCGCCTCAAGCAGCAACTCGGCAAGCAGGGCATCGCCTTCACCGAGGTCAACATCGAAGAGGTCCCCGGCACGGCCGAGATCGTCGAGAAGGCCAACGGCGGCAACCAGACCGTGCCGACGATCGTCTACCCCGACGGCTCGACGGCCACGAACCCCTCGCTCGCCGACGTCCAGGCCAAGCTCGGTCTCTGACGCCGCCGTGGGCCCGACCGGCACGACCTCCTCGGCACGTCGCCCCCTGCGGCTGCTGATCCTCGGCGGCACCGCCTGGCTCGGTCGGACGATCGTCGAGGCCGCCCTCGCCGGCGGCCACGACGTCACGTGTCTCGCCCGCGGGTCGTCCGGCGACGTCCCCGAGGGCGCGGCGTTCGTCCGGGCCGACCGTCGCACGCCCGGGGCGTACGACGCCGTGCTCGAGGGCGGACGACGCTGGGACGCGGTCGTCGACCTGAGCCGCGACGCGTCGCACGTGCGTGACGCCGTCTCGGTGCTCGAACCCGCCAGCGCCTCCTTCGACTTCGTCTCGAGCGTCAGCGTCTACGCCGACACCGCGACCACCGGGGCGGACGAGACGGCGGCCCTCGTCGACGCCGACGAGTCGGACTACGGCGGGTCGAAGGTCGCGGGCGAGCGCGCCGTCGTCGAGGCGTTCGGCGCCGACCGGTCGCTGCTCGTCCGGGCGGGCCTCATCGGCGGACCGGGCGACCACACGGGCCGCACGGGCTGGTGGCCGCTGCGCTTCGCCCTGGCCGCTGCGTCCTCGGAGCCCGATCCCGTGCTCGTGCCCGACGTGCCCGGCCTCGACGTGCAGCCGGTCGACGTCCGGGACCTGGCGAGCTGGATCGTCGCGTCCGTCGAGCGAGGTCTCTCGGGGACGTTCGACGCGGTGGGTGATCGGCAGTCGCTGGCCGACCACCTCGCGGTGGCGCGTCGGGTCGCCGGGCACACGGGCGAGGTCGTCCGGGTCGACGAGGCCTGGCTCGACGCACACGGGGTCGGGCCGTGGGCGGGGCCCCGGTCGATGCCCCTCTGGGTGCCCGTCGCCACGCACGCGGGCTTCGGCGCCCGGTCAGGAGGCGCGGGCCGGGCCGCCGGGCTCGTGCCGCGCCCCGTGGACGCGACGCTGCGCGACGCCCTCGCGTGGGAACTCTCGCGTCCCGGCCCGGCGGGCCCCCACGGCGCGGGGCTCGAGCCCGACGACGAACGCGAGCTGCTCACCGCCGCTCGCGACCGCTGAGGCCGACCCGCGCTCCGCCGGTATCTGCATGCCGCGCCCCGCTCGTCGCACGCCACCCCGCCGCCAGCCGCCGCCCGCCGTCATGCAGCGCACCGCGTTCCGTGCAGCACGCCCCCTCTAGTCGCGGTGCGGTGCACGAATCGCGGTGCGATGCCGGCAGGCGGCCCGGTCCGGCGCGTCCTGGGTGAAAGGCCCCCGCGCCTCCGCACCCCGTTTCGTGCGCCACACACCGTCTAGTCGCGGTGCGGTGCACGAATCGCGGTGCGGTGAACGAATCGTGGTGCGATGTCGGCCGGCGGCCCGTCAGCTCTGTGCGGGCGGGGCGAAGAACTCGATCTGGTTGCCGTCGGGGTCCTTGATCATCAGGGCGTGGCCGAAGTCCGCGTCCTGCAGGTCGGACTCGATGCCGACCGACGTGGCGTGCTCCTGCCAGGCGACGACGCCGTCGCGGTCGGTCACGGCGAGGCCGATGTGGTCGAGCCCGGGAACGGTCGGGTCGAAGGCCGCGCTCGATCCCCCGGTGTAAGCCGTCACCCCGAGGATCTGCCCGTTGCCGACGGAGAAGATGCGGCGGTCGAGGCCGTCGAGTTCGATGCGGCCGACGGGGCCGGCGCCGAGCAGCTTCTCGTAGAAGGCGAGGCTCGTGTCGAGGTCGGAGACGGTGATGGCGACGTGGGCGTAGCCGGAGAGTTCGGGCATGGGGTGCTCCTTCGGTGGTCGGGTGTTCTCCGACCCACCGAACTCGCCTCGACTGAGAACGGCCTCTCGTCCCGCGCCCCGCCGTCCCCCGTTCCCTCCACAGGGTGGCGAGATCCGATCCCGGAGTCCGCTCGCGCCCGAGACGATCGACGCGTGACCACCCACGAACGAGACCTTCGTTCCCTCCTCATCCGCTCGCGGTTCGACGATCCGTCGGAACGCCGAGCCCACGCGCGTGGCGAACTCGTGCGTGTCGCGCCCGGACGCTACGTCGAGTCGGCGGCCTGGCGGGGCCTGCGCCGCGAGGAACGCCACGCCGTCCGAACGGCGGCCGCGGTCGGCCGGATGCGTGACGCGGTCGTCGTCTCCCACACCTCGGCGGCCGCGGTGTGGGGCATGCCGGTGCTCGGCCCGCCGCTCACCCGCGTCTCGACGACCGACCCGGCGCGCGCCCGGACCCACACGGGTGCGCACGTGACCAGACATGCGGCACCTCTGCTCTCGGACGAGATCACCCCTCATCGGGGTCTCCTCGTGACCACGCCGGCCCGGACGGCCGTGGACGTCGCTCTGAGCGGGACACGCAGCCAGGCCGTGGCCGTCCTCGACCACTGCCTGCGACGTCGGTTGTGCACGCTGGCCGAGTACCAGGCGTGCCTGCTGGGACGAGACCGTGTCCGGGGCTCGACCCGCGCCTCCTGGGTCGCCGAGTTCGCCAGCCCCCTGCCCGGTTCCGCCAGTGAATCGGTCTACCGGGTCGCCCTGGACGGTCTCGGATTCCCGGCACCCCGTCTCCAGGAACGGCACGTCGACGACGAAGGGCTCATCGGGTTCACCGATTTCGGGTGGGAGGCCTACGGCGTGTACGACGAGTTCGACGGCTTCGTGAAGTACCTCGACCGCGAGATGCGGCACGGGCTGACGGCGGAGGAGATCGTGATCCTCGAGAAGGTCCGTGAAGACCGGCTGAGGGGGCTGCCCTACGTGAATCGGGTGACACGAACCATCTGGCGCGATCTCGCGCGTCCGCAGCGGATCGTCACACGGCTCGAGCGAGCCGGCCTCCCGCGCGTCCACACCGCGAATCGTGCACGGCACCGTGACTAGTCGGGGTGCCGTGCACGAAACGCGGTGCGTCGAGGTGCGGCGGTGCGTCGAGGTGCGGCGGGGTGAGGGCGGGTCAGGCTTCGAGGGCCTCGGTGAGCAAGGCGACGAGGGCCGAGAGCTGCACGTCGACGGAGTCGACGACCTCGGAGTCGTCGCCGTCGAGTGCCCGGGCGGCGAGGCCGGCCTTGCTGTCGATCAGCTCGGCGATCTTCGTGTCGATCGTCTGCGCCGCGATGACGCGCCACGCCGTGACCGGCTCGGCCTGGCCGATGCGGTGCACGCGGTCGATGGCCTGCGTCTGCTCGGCGTCCGTCCACGACAACTCGGCCAGCACGACGTTCGAGGCGACCTGCAGGTTGAGCCCGACGCCGGCCGCGGTCAGCGAACAGACGACGACCTCGACCTCGGGGTCGTTCACGAAGGCGTCGATCTGGCGCTGTCGGACGGCCGGGGTCTGATCGCCGCGGATCGAGGAGTACTTGATGCCCCGCTTGGCGAAGGTGGCCTCGGCGACGTCCATGACGTCGATGTGCTTGGCGAAGAACACCACCTTGCCGACGTTGCGGGCGAGCTGGGCGGTGTAGTCGGCGGCCAGGCCGGCCTTGGCCTGACCGATGCGGCGCACCATGCTGAAGACGTTCTCACCCGTGCTCGACGCGCTGGCGTCCTCGAGCTCCCACTTGGCGACCTGGCGGACGAGGTCGTGGTCGATGCCCTCGACGCGGACGCCGGACGTGCGGGTGGTGAGCGCGGTGCGGTACTTCTGCACCATGCGGCGGGCCAGCTCGCGTTCGGCGTCGCGGATGGAACGGCCCACCTCGTCGTCGAGCTCGACCGGCAGGTCGGCGATGCGACGGGCGGGGATGTCGGAGGCGACGTCGACCTTCTTGCGACGGACGATGCCGAGGTCGATCACGATCTCGCGTGCCGACGAGAAGAACCCGGGATCGGCGGGGGTCAGGCCGACCTCTTCGAGGCGCTCCATCAACTCGGCGGCGGGCTTCTTGTCGCCGATCCAGCCGAGGAACTCCCAGATGGCGCGGAAGTCCTCGATGTCGTTGATCAACGGGGTGCCGGTCAGCGCCATGAGCAGCGGGTGCGCGGTGCGCGACCGGATGCGCTGGGCGAGCTGCAGCACGTGCCGCGACCGCTGCGATTCTTTGTTCTTGATGAAGTGGGCCTCGTCGACGATCATGCCCTTGAAGCCGAGCTCGCCGAGCCAGCCGACGTGACGGTCGAGCACCTCGTAGTTGACGATGACCACGTCGGCGAAGGCGTCAAGCTTCTCGCCGTCGCCGTGGATGACGGTCGCCGTGCGCGTCGGCGTCCACAGCTGGACCTCGCGGGCCCAGTTCGTCTTGACGACGTTCGGCACGACCACGAGCAGCGGGTACGCCGCGGCCGCCTGGGCGGCGAGCAAGGCTTGGGCGGTCTTGCCGAGGCCGGGCTCGTCGGCGAGCAGGTAGGTGCGGTGGCCCTGGCGGGCGGACTCGACGAGCTGCGCCTGGTGGTGCATCAGGGTGGCGCCCGCGGGGGCGTCGACCGTGGTGGGCTCGGGCAGCGGCATGCAGGCCGAGCCTCCCCCGGCGCCGTACTCGAAGGACTTGAACAGGGGGCCGAAGAGCTCCCAGTTCGCGAGCCGGCGCGGGTGCGCCTCGCGGGCGACCTCGGCGAGCGCGAAGTCGGGCGGCAGGAACGGGTTCGCCAGCTGCCGCGAGATGACCGACTGCGGGACGACCTGTCGCTCGGAGGTCGGCGCGACCGGCGCCGCCTCGGTGACGATGATCTGCTGCTCGGGCTCGAGCTCGAGCCCGGCCGACATCTGCATGTCGCGCTTGAGCGTCTTGGCGGCCTCGCTGACCGTGGCCGCGTCGCCCAGCAAGGTGATCAGCGACGTGTCGCGGGCGGCGGTCTTGGCCAGGATCTGGGCGACGCCGTCGAGGCGCTTCATCTGCTCGGCGCGCTCGGACTCGCTGATGGCCTTGTCGACCTTGACCCGGGCGCGTTCCTCGCGCATGAGCAGGGCGATGACCTGGAACTTGGTGCGGCTCGAGGGCTTCACCTGACCGCGTTGCGCGGCGGCCTCGACCTCGCGCACCGCACGGGCGAGGACGGGGATCAGCCCGTCGTTGTCGACCTCGCGGCGACGGTTCGGACGCTGGGCGGTGCGGGTACCACCCGATTGACGCTGGCCTGGTCGAGCCAAGGCTCCTCCTCGTGGTCGACGCGGGACGTCGACGGTGCTGTGCCGCCGTGTCGGCGGAGGGTGCTGCGCGGGAGGCCGAGAGGCTCGGCGACCCGGACGGACGACGACCGAGAGGGTCGCGCCGGATGCGTGCGGGGCGGGGTGCCGCGCGATGGACAGCTGTACCGGCTTCGCGACGGGCGGACCTTCGTGGCGGGCAGTCCGACGACGGCACGTGCCCCGAAGCCCCGTCACGCCGAGGTGTCGACTCGCACCGGAGGAGGCGCGGACCGGAGAACACCCGGGCGGTGAAGCTGGGGACAGTTTACGCGTACGGCGCGCCGGTACGCCACCAGCGCCTCCTCGTGTCTCGGGGCCCGGTCCCGACGGGCCGGCGGCGCGTCAGCCGCGACGACGCAGGCCGCGGGTCGCCGGCCCCTCGAGCACGCTGCCGTCGGCGGCGAACCGCGACCCGTGCAGCGGGCAGTCCCACGACCGTTCGGAGTCGTTCCAGGTGACGATCCCGACGAGGTGCGGGCAGATCGCCGACACGGTGCACACCTCGCCGTCGACGGTCGAGCGCGCGACGGGGGCGAAGCCGCCCGACCGGCCCACCTCGCCCTGGCCCTCGGCGGGTGCGACGGCGACCAGACGGCGGGTCATCGCCCCGGCCCAGCCCTTGGCCGCCCACCACGCGTCGGCCGCGTTGATGCCGATCCCCGACGCGATGGCGATCGGCGTCGTGACCCGCCCGTGCAGCGTGGTCATCCAGGGCTGCGGGTCGCCGAGCACGTCCGACACGAGGGTCATCGCGGCCTGGACCGCGTTCGTCAGCCCCCAGTGCTCGTACCCGGTCGCGAGGTAGATCCGACCCCGACCCCGCGGCAGCCAGCCGACGAACGGCACGTGGTGCGGCGTGCCGTAGTCCTGACCGCTCCACGAGTGGGTCGGCCGCGCACCCGGCCAGTGGCGCGTCGTCCACTCGGCGAGGTCGTCGACCATCGCGATCGTCGACGAGGCGCGACCCACCGGGTGCCGGTTGCCGCCGGTCACGAGGCGGTCGCCCACCGCGGAGAACGACCGGGTGGGACCGTCGACCGCGTGGTACATGCCGTCCGGCAGGTCGTCGACGCCCTCGAAGGCCAGGCCGTAGGAGCGCTCGCTGCGGAGCTTGGCGAAGTAGAGGCCGCGGTCGAGCACGGGGCTGCCCGTCGTGACGTGCACGCGGCGGCCGCGGACGTCGGGACCGTCGCTGTGGGTCACCGTCGGGTTCGTCGCGTCGACGCCGGTGACGCGCACCCCCTCGACGACGACGCCACCGAGCGCCCGGACGTCCGCCACGAGCGCGACGATCGCCTGCACGGGGTCGAACTGCGCCTGGTCGGGCAACCGGAGTCCGCCGGTCGTGCCGAACGGGAGGTCGAGGCCGAACTCCTTGACGACGGGGAGGCCGGCCTTCCTCGCGACGAGGTACTCGTCGTCGACCGTGGCGATCCCGGCCCGGGTCGTCGCGTAGCTGAAGGCGTCCCGGCGCTCGACCTCGACGCCGGCCTCGTCGAGGTAGTCGACCATCCAGTCGAAGCCCGCCCGGTTGGCCGCGACGTAGGCGTCGACGACGCTCTGGTAGGTGTTCGTGCGGATGCGCTGGAGCTGCCTGCCCTGCAGCAGCGACATCGACGCGGACCCGCTGCCGCTCGCGACGCTGCCGACCGTGCGCGCCTCCAGGACGGCGACCCGGTGACCGCGACGGGCGAACAGCAAGGCGGTGACGAGTCCGGTCAGGCCCCCGCCGACGATCACGTCGTCGTAGACGGTCTCGGGGTCGATCCTGTCGGTGGTGACGTCGGGAGCGGCGTCGAGCCAGGGTGACGGCATGGGGGCCTCCGGGTGCGCGGGTGGGTGCTGCGCGCCACGGTAGGCCCGTCGGCCCGTCCGTGGGTGCGCGGCGGACCCGTCCGTGGGTGGGCGGCGGAGGGACCGGCGGTCAGGCGGGGCGGGCGAGGGTGCCCGCGGCGGCACCGATCAGCTGGACGGCCTTGCGGCGGCCCGTGTCGGTGCCGAGCGTGGCCTGTCCGCCGGCGTGGGCGAGCAGCTGCGACGCGACGCCCGGCGCGAGCCGGTCGGCCAGGCCGGGCAGGCGTTCGACCCAGGCGCGCGTCACGTCGTCGGCGAGGCGTTCGCAGGCCCGGGCCTCGGCCTCGTCGCCGTTGCCCCGGTGCCACTGTCCCGTCACGACCAGATGGGCGACGAGGGCCGCCGCGTCGCGCGCCGGGTGCCCGAGCCCCGCGGTGTCGACGTCGAGCAGACCGGTGACCCGCCACGGCTCGGACGGGTGCACGAAGAGCTGCTCGAGGTGCAGGTCGCCGTGGATCACGGCGAGGGCGTCCGAGGCGGAGGAGGCGCGGCGCCGGTCGATCTCGTCGTAGAGGCCGTCGATCTCGGTCGCCCGGTCGGGCAGCGCGGCGCGCAGCGTCGAGCGGTGCCAGGCTCCGTGGTCGAGGGCGTCGGACTGCGCCCGCGCCACCACGTCGACGCGGGCGATGCGCGTGCCGAGGTCGACCATCTGCTCGACGAACCGCGGGTCGTCGACGAGCTCGACGACGCGCTGCCCGGCCGGCACCCCCGGGACGCGTTCGAGGACGAGCAGGCCGTCCGCCCGCGAGGCGAGCACGGCGGGCACCGGCAGCCCCTGCGCCCGGAACGCCTCGTGCAGGGCGACGATCGGTGCCACCCGGTCGGGGCGGACCACCTTGAGGAAGACGGTGGTCTCGGCGGCGTCGAGTCGGATGACGGCGCGCTTGCCGGGTCGGTACGCCGCGACGCTCAGCCGCGGTTCGGTGACGACGACGCCGAGCGCCGCGAGCGCGTCGGCCACCCGGTCGGGATACGTGGCCCCGGCGAGCGCCGGCAGCATCGGGTCGGCCGGGTAGGCCCAGACGGCGAGCGGCTGACCGGTGGTCGGGTCGCGGGTGAGCACCGAGGACTCGTCGGCGGCCCGGGTGTCGGTGTCGATGAAGGTCAGCACGGTCGAGGTCGCGCCGACCGGGTCGACCGTGTCGACCTCGTAGCCGTAGAGGAACCCGGCGCCCGAGGGCTCGACCGAGTGGGGTCGGAAGGCGACGACGGTCAGCCCCGAGTTCGCGAACGCGGCGGGGAGCACCTCGGCGGAGTTGGGCCACACGAGGAGGCAGTCAACCAGCAGCCGGACCGATCGGTGGGGAGGCGCGGGCGGGGTGACCGTTTCGTGACCTGTCGCGACGTCGCGACGCGGGCGGCGCCTCCCCGTCTACCCTGGAGGGCGTGAAGGTCGTCTCGCGCATCCGGCAGACGAAGCGCACGCCCCTGCTCCAGGTGGTGAAGACGAGCGTCGCGGTGATGGCGGCCTGGTTCGCCTCGGTGGCCCTGTTGCAGCAGCCCCTGCCGATCTTCGCCGCGATCGCGGCCCTGCTCGTGGTGCTGCCGAGCGTCAACCAGTCGTTCGTGCGCGGCCTCGAGCGCAGCGTCGGCGTCATCGCCGGCGTGCTCATCGCCTTCGCGGCCGGCCAGCTGTTCGGCGACGCGACCTGGATCGTGCTGGCGATCGTCGTGGTGAGCCTGCTCGTGGCCTGGGCCTTCCGGCTCACGCCGAGCTCGGCGAACCAGGTGCCGATCTCGGCGATGCTCGTGTTGGCGATCGGCGCCCAGACCCCCGACTACGCGCTCGACCGGGTGCTCGAGACGATCATCGGTGCGGCCATCGCGCTCGCGATCAACGCGTTGATCGTGCCTCCCGTCGCCCTCGCCCCCGCGCACCTCGCCGTCGGACGGCTCGCGCGCGACATCGCGTCCGTGCTCGACGAGACCGCCGCCGTGCTCGACGAACCGGTCGACGGGTCGCGGCTCGCCACGGGCCTGACCAGGGCCCGCGAGCTCAGGGTGGCCCAGGCCCGGGCGGTCGACGCGGTCACCGCGGGCGAGGAGAGCCTCCAGCTCAACCCCCGTGCGAGCCGCAACCGCAGCGTCCTCGAGGCCGACGCGGCGCTGCTGCGGCGCCTCACCGTGCTCGTCAACCGAGTGGTGGGCATGGTGCGGTCGGTCCACGACAACTACGACCCCGGGCTGTCCGACGACCCCGTGGTGCAGAGCATCGCCGAAGACCTCCGACGAGCCGCCCACGACGTGCGCCTGCTGGCGCGGACCACCGAGGAGGCGCTGCCGGCCGGGCGCGCCTCCCGCCTCCCCGACGCCAACGGCGGTCCCGCGACGGGCACCGGGCACGACGACGGCCCGGCGCTCACGTCGCCGGTGAGCGTGCTGCGCCCCGACCCGGACAACTGGGTGCTGGTCGGGTCGCTGCTCGAGGACCTGCGCCGCGTGCGCGAGGAGATCATCGGGTAGCATCCGACGATGCGACGGGGCCGGGCGACAGGGGTGGCCGACCCGACCCTCGACCGCTACGCCCCGTTCGCGCTGGTCACCGAGCCCGGTGCCCTCGGGCTCACCCGCTCGACGATCGAGACGGCACACGGCCGGACGGTCGTGCACCACGCGACGGCGTCGGCCGACCGGTCCTCGCGCCGCCGGGCGACCGTCCTGCTGCACGGGGCGGCTGGTTCGTGGACGACGTGGACCCCCCTGCTGCAGGCCGCCCGCGAGGTGGACGCGGTCGTCTCCCGCCCGGTGCTGATCGACCTGCCGGGGTGGGGCGCCTCGCCCGAGCCGGACCCGGGCCTCGACGTCGAGTCGGCCGCCGCCGTGGTGGTCGAGGTCGCCGAGGCGCTGGGCGTCACCGAGTTCGACCTCGTCGGTCACTCGATGGGCGCGTTCGTCGCCCTGCACCTGGCCGCCGTCCGACCCGACCTGGTGCTCAGCGTCTCGGTCGTGTCGGCCACGTCCTTCTCGGCGATCGACGCCGTGACGCACCCGGTGCGGGGCCTCGTGCGGTTGCCGGCCTTCACGCTGCTGCGGGCGGCGTTCGGGGTGCTGCCCCGCGCCTCCGCGTCCCTCCTGGGCGGCGCGGCCCGCATCGGACTGCTGCGAGCGCTGTCGTCGCCCGTGTTCCGCCACGTCGACCGCGTCCCGCGCTCGGTGCTCGAGGCGTTCGTGGCCGAGCTCAGGCCCCGGGGCTTCCTGGCGGCCTCGAGGTCGGGGCAGGGGTACGACGCGACCCGGTGGCGAGGCATCGACTGCGACGTCGCCGCCGTCAGCGGAGCCGACGACGTCTTCGCCCGGTCGTCCGACCTCGACCGCCTGGCCGGCGTCGTGCGGCACGCCCGGACGACCCTGCTCGCCGACTGCGGGCACTTCGCCCACGTCGAACGGCCCCACGAGACCTTGCGGGCCCTCGGCTGGGTCGAGGGCTAGGACGCCTCGGCCGACGCCGCCGAGCCCGCCCCGGCCTCGACCTCGCGCACGATCATCGCGACGCACCGCGCGTGGCCCAGCGGCCGGAAGTGGCCGTCGACCGGGAACTCGAGGTTGACGGCCCCCGGCAGGACGCTGCCCTCGGTGACGTGGGCGTCGAACCGCGACGCCATCGACGTGATGGTCCCGTTCGCCTCTCGCTGTCCGGCGAGCCGCAACAGGTCGGCGTCCCGGGGCGAGAAGGGCCTCAGCGCCCTGACCGGCAGCACCCTCGCCCAGCGCGACCCCGAGAAGGGACTGTTGACCGTCACCATGCGGGTGATGCGTCGCTCGGCGTCGGTCGAGACCATCATGGTCTTGCCGACGAGCCCGCCCTTGCTGTGCGCCAACACGACGACGTCCCGCAGGTCGTGGGCGTCGAGGATGCGTTGGGCCACCTCGGCGGTGGCCGCGATCGGACGACGGTTGTGGCCCATGCCGGGCACCACGACGATCGGGTGCCCCCGATCGTTCAGCCGGTCGGCCACGGGACGGAGGAAGCGCCAGGTCTCGTAGACGCCGGGCAGCAGCAGGACGGGCTCACGGCCGCCGTCCCGGTAGCGGGCCGGCACCACCCGGCCCGACCGCGGGACGAGGTGCACCCACCAGACGTACCGGTAGTCGAGCACGACCGTGCGGACGAAGCGCCAGAGGCCGACCCGGCGACGTCCGTGGCCGCGCGACGGTGTGGAGCTCATGCCGCCACGCTAGGCGACGTCAGGCGGCGGTGCCCACCAGGGGCAGTTCGCCCCAGGGCTCGCCCTCCGGCCAGGCGATCGACTCGACCGCGGCCCGGGCCATCTCGAGCGTGACGTCCCAGCGGCCACAGATCGACGCCCACGGCGGCGGGAACTCCGACGCGTCGTCGAGCAGCGCCAGGGCGAGTCGCCCGAGCCCCGCGCGGGCGGCCGCGCTCGCCGCGTCCGGCAGGGAGTCGGTCAGCCCGTGGACGACCCTCACCCGGTGGGCGAAGTCCATCTGCTCGATGTCGTCGAACGCCCCCCAGGCGCTCTCGATCTCTCGTCGCAGCCTCGTGATCTCGACCGCGTCGAAACCGTGACGGTCGGCGCGTCCGGGTACCGCTCGTGCCATGTCAGCCCCCCTCAGAGCATGGCCACGGATCGGGTACCCACGGCCGGGCGTCGGCTTCGGTGCCGATGCAGGCGAACATACCATCCAGTACGGTCCGGGCTCCAGCACCCTCGATCACGAGTGGATCACGGCGGCGAGCGACCCCCTGGACCGGCTCGGGACGGCATGCGCCGTCGACCCCTCGGGCCGACGCGCCCCGGCGTCCCCACCCGTCGTCGGTCGAGCTGTCCCCCGAAGGCTGAGCCGTCGCCCGGGCCCACGGTCTACCGTCCACGTCGCACCCACCGGTGCGACGACTCCGCACGAACCCACGACGAACGGGAGACATCATGTTCCAGGGATCCGACCAACTCCGCGACAACATGCAGAAGGTCCTCGTCGACCTCATCGAGCTGCACGTCCAGGGCAAGCAGGCGCACTGGAACCTGCTCGGCTCGAACTTCCGCGACCTCCACCTGCAGCTCGACGAGATCGTCGACGCGGCCCGCGAGTTCAGCGACGAAGTGGCCGAGCGCATGCGCGCCGTCTACCTGATCCCCGACGGCCGCACCTCGACCGTCACCCGCGGCACGAGCCTGCCCGAGTTCCCCGCGGGCCCCGTCGAGACCACCGCGGTGGTCGACCTCATCGTCGACCGCATGTACGCCGTCACCGGCACGATGCGCACGGTCCACGACGACGTCGACGACGAGGACCCCACGACGGCCGACGTGCTGCACAGCATCCTCGAGCGCCTCGAGCAGCTCGCCTGGATGACCGGTGCCGAGAACCGCCACCCCGAGAAGGACGCCCGCCAGGACGACACGCGTCAGCGTGACGAGGACGCCGCGGCCGAGGGCCTCGACCGCGTCGGCGCCGTCGCCAACTGACCCGACCACCTCCCTGAGGGCACCGTCCGGGAGCGCGCGACCCGCGCCTCCCGGGCGGTGCCCTCTCTCGTCGAGAGGACGACCCCATGACCGAATCGTTCGACCACGTCATCGTGGGCGGCGGCATGACCGCCGACGCCGCCGCGAAGGCCATCCACGACACCACCCCGGACGCGTCGGTGCTGATCGTCAGCGCCGACGTCGACGCGCCGTACACGCGCCCGGCGCTGTCGAAGAAGCTCTGGACCGACCCCGACTACACCGAGGCCGACAACGCTTTGGGCACCGTCGCCGACTCGGGTGCCGAGATCCGGCTGCGCACGCTCGTCGAGTCGATCGACCGCGAGGCCCGCACCGTGACCACCGACCGCGGCGACGTGATCGGCTACGGGGCCCTGTTGCTCGCCACCGGAGGCAGCCCCGTCGCCCTCGACCTGCCGGACGACGACCGCGTCGTGTACTTCCGGACCGCCGAGGACTACCGCCGACTCCGCTCGCTCTCGGGCGGCGGCCGGCACGTCGTCGTCGTGGGCGGCAGCTACATCGGCACCGAGCTCGCCGCGGCCCTCGTGCAGAACGACACCCGCGTGACGCTGGTCTTCCCCGACGACGTCCTCGGTGGGTCGGTGTTCCCCGCGTCCCTCGCCTCGTCGTTCGAGAAGACATTCGAGGAGGCGGGGGTCGAGCTGGCCCGCGGACGTCGCGTCGAGAGCGGCACGGCCGACGACGCCGGCGTCCACCTCCGGCTCGACGACGGCTCGACCCTCGACGCCGACGCGGTCGTCGTGGGGCTCGGCATCTCGGTCGACGACCAGCTCGCGGCCGACGCGGGTCTGGCCGTGGACGACGGCATCGTGGTCGACGAGCACCTGCGGACGAACGACCCGAACGTGTTCGCCGCGGGCGACGTGGCCTCGTACCCGGACGCGATCCTCGGGCGCCGCCGCGTCGAGCACGTCGACAACGCGAAGTCGCAGGGCCCCGTCGTCGGTCGCAACATGACCGGCGCCGACGAGGTCTACGACCACACGCCGTACTACTACTCGAAGGTCTTCGACCTCTCGTACGAGGCCGTCGGCACGCTCGACGCGTCGCTCGAGACGATCGTCGACGACAAGGGCGAGGGCGAGGCCGTGGCGTACTACCTGGGCGACGACGGCGCGGTCGAGGGCGTGCTGCTCTGGAACGTCGAGGAGGCGCGTGACGCGGCCCGGGCCGTCATCGCGGCGGGCACCGTGCCTCGCGACGAGCTCGTGGGGCGCATCTGAGGACGCGCCGTCGGCACGACGACGCCCGCCCGATCGGCTGATCGGGCGGGCGTCGTCGCGTCAGAGGGTCGTCGGAGGGGCGACGGGCCGGGCGTCCCCGGGGGGGCCGGCCCGCACGGGCCGCGGTCTCAGCCGAACAGGAACGGCGGGCGAGCCGCCCGGTCGAGGTCCAGCGCGAAGATGCCACCGCTCAGCGGGAACTCCTCGAGCTGTTCGTCGCTCAGCCCCTCGCGGGCCGACAGCACGAACAGCGTCCGCAGGTCGTCACCACCGAAGCCGATGCCGGTGACGTTCGGCACCGGGAGCGTGATCTCGTCGACGAGACCACCGTCGACGTCCAGGTGCACCACCTTGCCCTCGCCGTAGATGGCACCCCAGAACTCTCCGCGCTCGTCGCGGGCCAGGCCGTCGTGGGCGCCCTGCGACGAGAACGGGACGAGCTCGCCCAGGGTGCCGTCGGCATCCCACGTGGCTCGGTAGATCGTGTCGTCGCCGGTGTCGGTGAGGTAGATCTCGCTGCCGTCGTCGTTCCACTCGAACCCGTTGGTCGTGGCGAAGTCGTCGCGGAGCTGCGTGAGCGTGCCGTCCGGGGCCACGCGGTAGAGACCGGCCACGGGGCTGCCCTCGGGGTCGGTCGCACCGACGACGAAGGCGCCGAACGGGTCGCACTTGCCCTCGTTGAGGCGCAGGCGCTCGTCGGCGTGGTCGACGGTCGCGATCGTCCGCTGCTCGGTCCCGTCGTCCCGCATGACGACGACCGTGTCGTCGAGGGCCGCGATCAGGCCACCGCCCCGTCGACGCTGGAAGCTCGGCAGGGGCGGGTCGACGACGACGGTCGTGTCCCTCGTGCCGTCGGCCGAGGTGCGGTGCAGGAGGCCGTTCGTGATGTCGGTCCAGACCAGCTCGTGGGCGTCGACGTCCCAGACGGGACTCTCGCCGAGCGTCGCCTTCGCGTCGAAGAAGAGGCGGGGTTCGGACGTGGTTCCGGTCGGAGATGCCATCGTCCCGGTCTACCCGCGCCGCCTGCCCGTCGGCTCGACCCCAGGGGTACGACGGTCACGCCCGGCACACAGAACACTGCGAGGAACGGTCACGAGGAGGCGCGCCGGGCCACCGTAGGACGGGTGACGGACACCCTCGAGACCACCGACGACATCCAGGCCGACCACTTCGGCGCGACGACGGCCGCCGCCGGCGAATGGCACCGCCCCGACCCCCGGGACGACGGCTACGTGCCGCTGCGCTCCTACGGCGCCATCGGCGACGGCCGGACCGTCGCCCTCATCGCCCGCGACGGCCAGATCGACTGGCTCCCGATGCCCGACATGGACAGCGACCCGGTGTTCTCCGGCATCGTCGACGCCGGCAAGGGCGGTCGCATCGAGCTGCGTCCCGTCGACGACGACTTCGAGGTGCAACGCGAGTACGTCGAGAACACGAACGTCCTCGTCACCCGTTTCCGCACCTCCACGGGCGTCGTCGAGATCACGGACGCCCTCGTCACGGGCATCGCCGGTCGGCTGCCGTGGGCGGAGCTCGCCCGTCGCATCGAGGGCGTGACGGGGTCGGTCGACATGCGCTGGGCGGTGGTCCCGGGCAACACGTTCGGCACCCACCCGATCCGCCGGGTCGACACGTTGCACGGCCCGGTCCTGCGGGCGGCCGACATCAACCTGGCGCTCGTCGGCTTCGACCACGGCCGCCTCGACCCGGTGGAGCCGGGCGACGGCGAGGCCCACGGCGGCCCGCACCGGTTCTGGGGCGAGTTCACCACGCACGAGGGGTCGCGCTCGCTGATCTGCCTCTGCGGCGTCGAGGACGAGCCCCTGCACCTGCCCGACCCCCACGTGGTCGACCAGGGCATCGACCGCACGGTGCGCAACTGGCAGACCTGGTCGGACGAGTTCAACTGGGACGGGCCGTGGTCCGACGCCGTGCAACGCAGCGCCCTGGCGCTCAAGCTGCTGATCTTCAGCCCGACCGGCGCGATCGCGGCCGCCGCCACGGCGGCGCTGCCCGAGAACTTCACCGGCGACAAGAACTGGGACTACCGCTTCGCCTGGGTGCGCGACCTGGCCTACACGGTGAACGCGCTCGTCCGCTTCGGCCTGCGGGAAGAGACGCAGGCGGCCGTCTCGTGGTTGCTGTCGGCCCTCAAGGCCAACGGCCGGACGATGCACATCTTCCTCAACCTCGACGGCTCGGTGCCGGACGGCACGCACGAGACCGGTTCCGAGGGCTGGCGAGGCATCGGCCCGGTCTACAAGGGCAACCCTGCCGGCGAGCAGCTGCAACTCGGCACCTACGCCGACATCCTGGCGATCATGAGCCAGTACGCCGCGGACGGCAACATCCTCGACGAGTCCACCGGCGACCTGCTCGCCGGGTTCGCCGACGACGCCTGCCGTCGTTGGCAGGAGAAGGACTCGGGCATGTGGGAGCTCCCGGACGAGCAGCACTACGTGAGCAGCAAGATGGGCTGCTGGCAGGCCATCGACGCCGCCCTGCGCCTCACCGAGGTCGGGCAGATGCACCCCGACCCCGAGGACGTCGTCTTCTGGAAGAAGAACCGCGACCTGATCAAGGAGTGGATCGCCGAACACGGCTGGAACGAAGAGGTCGGCTCGTACGTCATGTACCCCGGCAGCGCGAGGCTCGACGCCTCGGTGCTGCTGCACGCCCCCAGCGGCTTCGACCGCGGCGAGCGCATGTCGCGGACGATCGACGCCATCCGGCGCGAGCTGGGTGCGGGCCCCCTGGTCTTCCGCTACAGCGACGTCGCCGAGGAGGAAGGCACGTTCGTGGCCTGCGCCTTCTGGCTCGCCAGCGCCCTGGCCTGCGTGGGCCGCCAGGACGAAGCGGTCGAGCTGATGGACCAGCTCGTGCAGCAGCCCAACGACGTCGGCCTGCTGACCGAGATGATCAGCGCCGACGACGGGCAGTTCCTCGGCAACGTGCCGCAGGGGCTCAGCCACCTCGCCCTCGTCAACGCGGCCATCACCATCGACGAGATGAGCCGAGAGGGCACGACCACCGATCGAGAGGACCAGTGATGACGAACCCCGCAGACCCGACACGACAGGCCTCGACCGACGAGTTGTCGCTCGTCGACGCGTGGTGGCGGGCGGCGAACTACCTGACCGTCGGGCAGATCTACCTGATGGACAACGCACAGCTCACGCGGCCGATCGCGCGCGACGACGTCAAGCCGCGCCTCCTCGGGCACTGGGGCACGTCACCGGCGCTGAGTTTCGTCTACGCCCACCTCAACCGGGTGATCACGCGCGACGACCGCGACCTGCTCTACGTGTGCGGACCGGGTCACGGCGGCCCCGCCATGGTCGCCAACACCTACCTCGAAGGCACCTACAGCGAACTGTTCCCCGAGGTGTCGCAGGACGCCGCCGGGCTGCAGAAGCTCTTCACGCAGTTCTCGTTCCCGGGCGGCATCCCCTCCCACGCCGCCCCCGAGACCCCGGGGTCGATCAACGAGGGCGGCGAGCTCGGGTACTCGCTGAGCCACGCCTACGGGGCGGTGCTCGACGATCCCGACCTCGTCGCCGTCTGCGTGATCGGCGACGGAGAAGCCGAGACCGGGCCGCTGGCGGCGAGTTGGCACGCGAACAAGCTGCTCGACGCCCGTCACGACGGGGCCGTGCTGCCCATCCTGAACCTCAACGGCTACAAGATCGCCAACCCGACGGTGCTCTCGCGCATCCCCGAGGGGGAACTGCTCGAGTTGATGCGGGGCTACGGGTACGAGCCACTCGTCGTCGCGGGCGGTTTCGACGGCGAGGACCCGATGCGGGTGCACGAGCGCATGGCCGCCGCACTCGACCACGCCTTCGTCCGCATCGACGAGCTGCAGCGGGAGGCCCGCGACGGCGACGGCGACGGCACCGCACGCCCGCGGTGGCCCATGATCGTGCTGCGGACCCCCAAGGGGTGGACGGGCCCGAAGGTCGTGGACGGCGAGCGCGTCGAGGGCACCTGGCGCGCACACCAGGTGCCGCTCAGCGGGGTGCGTGAGGACGACGAGCACCGGGCGCAGCTCGACGACTGGATGCGGTCGTACGGCGCCGACGAGCTCTTCGACGAGACGGGTCGGCCGGTGGCCCGGCTCGACGGGCTCCGCCCCCGGGGCGCGAAGCGCATGAGCGCGATCCCGGCGTCCAACGGTGGTCTCGTGCGTCGTGACCTGCACCTCACGGACTACCGTGCGCACGCGGTCGAGACCTCCGACGATCGCCGCACCCAGGCCGAGGCCACACGCGTCCTCGGCCGGTGGCTCGCCGAGATCGTGCGCGACAACCCGTCGACCTTCCGTCTCTTCGGACCCGACGAGACGGTGTCCAACCGACTCGACCCGGTGTTCGACGTGACCGAGCGGGTGTGGGCGGCCGACATCTGGCCCGACGACGAGCACGTGGCCCGCAGCGGCCGCGTGATGGAGGTGCTGAGCGAGCACCTGCTGCAGGGACTCATGGAGGGCTACCTGCTGACCGGGCGCCACGGTCTGCTCAACACCTACGAGGCCTTCGTGCACATCGTGGACTCGATGTTCAACCAGCACGCGAAGTGGCTCGAGAGTGCCGACGAGATCGACTGGCGCGCGCCGATCTCGTCGTTCACCTACCTGTTGTCGTCGCACGTCTGGCGGCAGGACCACAACGGCTTCTCGCACCAGGACCCCGGGTTCCTCGACGTCGTCGTCAACAAGCAGGCGCACCTCGTGCGCATCTACCTGGCCCCCGACGCCAACACGCTGCTCGCCGTCGCCGACCACGCGTTCCGCACGACCGACACGGTCAACGTGATCGTCGCCGGCAAACAGGAATCCCCCGCCTGGCTGTCGCTGCCCGAGGCCGAGGATCACGTCCGACGCGGCGTCGGCATCTGGGAGTGGGCGGGCACCGAGGGGACGCCCGTCGACGGGGTCGACCCCGACGTGGTGCTGGCCTGCGCGGGCGACGTGCCGACCCTCGAGACCGTGGCGGCCGCCGACCTGCTCCGTCGGGTGCTGCCGTCCCTGACCACGCGCGTCGTCAACGTGGTCGACCTGATGCGGCTGCAGGACGCGAGGGAGCACTCGCACGGCCTCACGGACGACGACTTCGACGCACTCTTCACGACCTCGAAGCCGATCGTCTTCGACTTCCACGGCTACCCGTCGCTCGTCCACCGCCTCACCTACCGCCGCACGAATCACGCGAACCTGCACGTGCGCGGCTTCCAGGAGAAGGGCACCACCACGACGCCGTTCGACATGGCCATGCTCAACGACATCGACCGCTACCGGTTGGTGCTCGACGTGCTGCACCGCGTACCGGGCCTGGCCGACGAGCACCCCGAGCTGGTGGCGGACGTCGAGTCGCGGCGCGAGGCGGCCCGGGCGTACGCCTACGAGCACGGCGAGGACCACCCCGACGTCACCGGCTGGCAGTTCGGCGCCTAGGGGTGCGACAAGCCGCCGCGCCGGGCGTACGGTCGGGCGCATGACGCCGAAGGACGAGACTCCCCCGCAGCTGAAGAACCCCGACATGTACGAGGCACTCCGCGACGAGGGGGCGTCGAAGGAGAAGGCCGCGCGCATCTCGAACGCCGCCGCCCAGAAGGGCAACAGCGAGAAGAAGGTGGCCGCCAAGGGCGGGAAGTCCGGTTCGTACGACGACTGGACGGTGGAGGAACTCAAGGCACGCGCGAAGGAACTCGGCGTGACCGGCTACTCCGACCTGAAGAAGGCCGACCTGATCGAGGCGCTCCGCGAACACTGACCGTCGCGGTCAGCCGGCCTTCTTCTTCGGGGCCGCCTTCTTGTCGGAGGCGGACGAGGCGGGCTCCTTCCTCGCCGCGGAACCCGACCCTCCGGACGTCGACCGCGAGGACTCCTTCTTCGAGGGCTCCTTCTTCGCAGGCGACTTCTTCGCGGCGGGTTTCGTCGTCGACGTCGACGCGGCCTTCTTGGTCGGCTTCGGGTGTCCGCCCGACCGGTTCTTCTCGACCGACCGACGCAGCGCCTCCATCAGGTCGATGACCTCGCCGCCCTCGTCGTCGTCCTCCGGCTTCTCGCCGAAGGTGGCGTCCGTGTCGAGCGACTCGCCTTCCTCCAGCTTCGCGTCGATCAGCTGCCGCAACTGTTCCTGGTAGTCGTCGCTGAAATCCGCGGGCTCGAAGTCGTCGCTCAACGAGTCCACGAGCGACGACGACATGTCGAGCTCCTTGTCGCTGACGCGCGTCTGCTTCTCGAGCGCCGGGAACCGTGCCTCGCGCACCTCGTCGTCCCAGAGCAGGGTCTGAAGCATCAGCACGTCGCCGCGGACGCGCAGGGCCGCGAGCCGGGTCTTCTGCCGCAGCGAGAAGTGGACGATGGCCGTGCGGTCGGTCTCCTCGAGGGTCCGGCGCAGCAGCACGTAGGCCTTGGGCGAGGTGCCGTCCGGCTCGAGGAAGTAACTGCGGTCCAGCATGATCGGGTCGACCTGGTCGCTCGGGACGAACTCGAGCACGTCGATCTCGCGCGAGCGCTCCTCGGGCAACGACTTCAGGTCGTCACCCGTGATCACCACGGTGCGGTCGCCGTCGTCGTACGCCTTGTCGATGTGCTCGTAGTCGACGACCTTGCCGCAGATCTCGCACTTCCGCTGGTACCGGATGCGGCCACCGTCGGCGTCGTGCACCTGGTGCAGGGACACGTCGTGGTCCTCGGTGGCGCTGTACAACTTGACGGGGACGTTGACGAGCCCGAACGTGATCGCGCCCTTCCAGATCGATCGCATGACGCTCATCTTTCTCCGCGTGCGCTCCGAATGACCGCCGGTGGGGTACAGACCCCCGAGCGGCGGAGGCGCGGCGAGGGCACCGTGGACGTCATGAGCCAATACGACAAGAAGAACCCGGTCGACCTCTACCCCGCGCCGCCGTTCCCGAAGCAGGAGCAGTCGCTGCCGGGCGAGGCCTGGAAGATGGACCCCAAGCCCGACCACGGCGAGACCAGCTACGTCGGCAAAGAGCGCCTCACCGGCTTCCGCGGCGTCGTCACCGGCGCGGACTCGGGCATCGGTCGCGCCGCCGCGATCGCGCTCAGCCGCGAGGGCGCCGACCTCGTGCTCAGCTACCTTCCCAGCGAGCAGAAGGACGCCGAGGAGGTGCGCGACCTGCTCGAGGGCGAGGGGCGCAAGGCCGTCCTCGTCCCCGGCGACATCTCGGACGAGCAGTACTGCAAGGACCTCGTGCAGAAGGCCGTCGACGAGTTCGGCGGGCTCGACACCCTCGTCATGGTGGCCGGTCGGATGAAGAGCAACGACGACATCCTCACGCTCACCACGGAGGACATCGACTCGACCATCAAGACCAACGTCTACTCGCTGTTCTGGCTGACCCAGGCCGCCATCCCGCACCTCGAGCCCGGTTCGTCGATCGTGACGACCGGCTCGGTGCAGGGCACGCAGCCGAGCCCGGACAAGATCGACTACGCGCTCACCAAGGGTGCGATCGGCGTCTTCACCTCGGGGCTCGCGCAGCAGCTCGCGCCCAAGGGCATCCGCGTCAACCAGGTCTCCCCCGGCCCGGTCTGGACGCCCCTGCAGCCCGGCTCCGACGACGCCGAGACGGTGTCGGAGTTCGGCGGCCAGGCGCCGTTCGGTCGCCCCGGCCAGCCCGCCGAGCTCGCCGCCGCGTACGTGCACCTGGTGAGCCCGGAGTCGAGCTACACCTCGGGCGCGACCATCACGATCGCCGGAGCGATGCCCGCGGTCTGATCCGCGCCTCCTCGGCTCCGTCGTCCCGACGACACGGAACCACAGCCGGGTAGAACGAGGAACACACGAGACAGGGAGGCGCGCGATGGCGGGCAAGGGACGCGGCGAGACGGTCGAGGTCGGCGGGCACCGGTTGCAGCTGACGAACCTCGACAAGGTGCTCTACCCGGACGCCGGCACCACCAAGGCCGACGTCCTGGGCTACTACGCCGCCGTCGCGGAGTGGATGCTGCCGCACGTCGAGGGGCGGCCGGCCACCCGCAAGCGCTGGGTGAACGGCGTCGACGGCGAGGTGTTCTTCGAGAAGAACCTGCCCGACTCCGCGCCCGACTGGGTCGCCCGGCACACCCTCGAGCACAAGGACCACGCCAACGTCTACCCGATGGTGAACGACGTCGCGACGCTCACCTGGCTGGCGCAGGTCGCCGCGCTCGAGGTGCACGTGCCGCAGTGGCGGTTCGGCCCGAAGGGGGCGCAGCGCAACCCCGACCGGCTGGTGCTCGACCTCGACCCGGGTGAAGGCGTCGGCCTCGCCGAGTGCGTCGCCGTGGCGCAGCTGCTCAAGCCCATCGTCGAGGGCATGGGCCTCGAGCTGATGCCCGTGACGAGCGGCAGCAAGGGCGTGCACCTCTACGCCCGGCTCGACGGGAGGCAGACCAGTGCCCAGGTCGGCGAGGTCGCCCACGAACTGGCCCGTGCGATGGAGGCCGACCACCCCGACCTCGTGCTCAGCACCATGGGCAAGGCCGACCGCCGGGGCAAGGTGCTGCTCGACTGGTCGCAGAACAACGGCAACAAGACGACGGTCGCCCCGTACTCGCTGCGGGGTCGGTCCCGACCGACCGTCGCGATGCCTCGCACCTGGCGCGAACTCGCGTCGAAGACCCTGGCGCAGCTCGAGTACACCGACGTGCTCTCGCGCCTGAAGCGGCGCGGCGACCCCCTGGCCGACGTCTCGGCGCACGTGCCGGTGCCCTCGGGCGAGCTGGGCGAGGACTTCCGCAACACCGAGGCCCCCGACCACGACCCCTCCGAGAAGGTGCGCGACCGCCTCGAGGTCTACCGCTCGAAGCGCGACGCGTCGAAGACCGCCGAGCCCGTGCCCGCCGAGGCCCCTGCCTCGACCGACGGCACGAGCTTCGTCATCCAGGAGCACCACGCCAGCTCGCTGCACTGGGACTTCCGCCTCGAGCACGACGGCGTGCTGGTCAGCTGGGCGTTGCCGAAGGGCGAGCCCGACGACCCGGGCACGAACCACCTCGCCGTCCAGACCGAGGACCACCCGCTCGAGTACGGCACCTTCGAGGGCACGATCGCCAAGGGCGAGTACGGCGCCGGCGAGGTGACCATCTGGGACTCCGGCGAGTACGAGCTCGAGAAGTGGCGGGAGGGCAAGGAGGTGATCGTCGTGCTGCACGGCGAGCAGCGCGGCACCCGACGCGTCGCACTGATCCACACCGGCCACGGCGGTGGGCGGGCGGAATCGAACTGGCTCATCCACCGCATGAAGGACGACGCGGGCGACGTCGGCTCGCACGACGGCGCTTCCGTCGGCAACTCAGGAGGACGACCGCATCGAGCCCGGAAGACCACCGAAGACGCGCGATCCCCTGAGTTGCCGCCGTCCGCGCGGGCGAATCGGCGAGTCGACGCCGGCAACTCCTCACGCGCGGCGCACGCGACCGGCGGCTCCCCCGGAGGGTCGGGCCGCGCCTCCTCGGCACGCGACGGGAAGCAGGAGTTCCCGGCACCCGACCCGGTCGCGCCGATGCTGGCGACGACGGGCGACGCGCACGACGTGTCCGAGGGCGGGTGGGCGTTCGAGATGAAGTGGGACGGCATCCGCGCCGTGGCGGTCGTCCACGACGGCGCCGTCACGCTGACCAGCCGCAACGGCAACGACCTCACCCCGGCCTACCCCGAGCTGCAGGTGCTGGCCGAGCGGGTCGACGGCGAAGGAGGCGCGGTGCTCGACGGCGAGATCGTGGCCGTCGACGAGAAGGGTCGCCCCGACTTCGGCCTGCTCCAGACGCGCATGGGGTTGACGCGGTCGCGCGACGTGGCGCGAGCCGCCGCGGGCGCGCCGGTGAAGCTGCTGCTGTTCGACGTCATGCGGGCCGGGGGGCGCTCGCTCGTGAAGGACGAGTACGACGACCGGCGTGAGGTGCTCGAGCGGATCGTCGAGAGCGGCGGGGCCGTCGACGTGCCCCCGGCGTTCGACGGGGACCTGGAGGCGGCGGTCGCCACCTCGAAGCGCCTGCGACTCGAGGGCGTGGTCGCCAAGCGGCGCGACGCGACCTACAGCGCCGGTCGACGGTCCCGCGCCTGGATCAAGATGAAGCACCACCAGACGCAGGAGGTCGTGATCGCGGGCTGGCGCCCCGGTGCCGGCCGGAGGGCCGACGGCGTCGGCTCGCTCCTGATGGGCGTGCCGGGCGAGGACGGGCTGCACTACGTCGGCCGGGTCGGCACGGGGTTCACCGACCGCGAGCTCGACGAGCTGTTGCCGGCGTTGCGCGCGGCCGAGCGGAAGACCAGCCCCTTGGTGGGCGTGCCCGCCGTGGACGCCCGCGGTGCCCACTGGGTCACCCCGTCGCGGGTGGGCGAGGTGTCGATCGCCGAGTGGACCTCGACCGGGCGGCTGCGGCAGCCGAGCTGGCGCGGGTGGCGGCCCGACAAGTCGCCGGACGACGTCGTCCGCGAGGGGTGAGGCCGGGCCGTCGGACGACGGGGCATCGATCGGCGCCCGTCGGGTGTTGAGTGCAGCATGAGCACACCTCCCCCGGCCCCGAGCGACGCCGCGACCCTGCGCGGCAGGCGGGTCGTCCTCGTGGTCGCCGTGCTGGCCTCGTTCGTGGCGTTCCTCGACGGCTCGATCGTCACCGTGGCGCTGCCCGCGATCGCCCGCGAACTCGGCACCGGGACGGGAGGCGGCGCGACGGCCGACGACGGCGCGGGCCTCGCCCTGCAGCAGTGGGTGGTCGACGCCTACCTGCTGACGCTCGGGTCGCTCATGCTGGTGGCCGGCTCGCTCAGCGACACGTTCGGCCGGGTGCGGGTGCTGCGCGCGGGCCTGATCGGCTTCGCCGTGACGAGCGTGCTCGCCGCCCTCGCCCCCGACCCGGGCCTGCTGATCGCCGCCCGGGCCCTGCAGGGCGTGACCGCGGCCCTCCTCGTGCCGAGCAGCCTCGCCCTCATCACCTCGACCTTCAGCGGCCCAGCACAGGGCAAGGCCATCGGCAGCTGGACGGCCTGGACCGGCGTCGCGTTCCTGATCGGTCCGCTGACCGGGGGCGCACTCGTCGACACGCTCGGCTGGCGCTGGGTCTTCGCCGTCGTCGTCGTGCCCGTCGTCCTCACCCTCGTGCTGATGACCCGGTTGCCCGGCGACGCCCACCGGGGGCGCGACGGTGCTCCCCCGCGGGTCGACGTCGTGGGCGCCGTGCTGGCCGCGGTGGGCCTCGCCGGACCGGTCTTCGCGCTCATCGAGGGGCAGCGCGTCGGGTTCGGCACCTGGTTCGTCGTCACGCCGCTCGTGGTCGGCCTCGCCGCGCTCGCCGCCTTCGTCTGGTGGGAGCGCCGCTCACCCGCTCCGATGATGCCGCTGACGCTGTTCCGGACCCGCACCTTCACCGTCGGCAACCTGGCCACCGTCGGCATCTACGCGGCCCTCAGCCTCGGCACCCTGACCATCCCCCTGGTGGTGCAGGAGCTGGCGGGTCTGACGGCGACCCTGGCCGGGCTCGTCACCCTGCCGACGACGATCGTGTCGCTGCTGTTCTCGACCCTGTTCGGCACGCTCGCCGCCACCCACGGCCCGCGCCCGTTCATGACGGTCGGACCGCTGATCACGGCGAGCGGATTCCTCTGGATGCTGCTGGTCGCCGATCCGATCGACGTCTGGTGGCAGGTCGTGCCCGGCGTGGTCCTGTTCGGCTTCGGCCTGTCGGTGACCGTGGCTCCGCTCACCTCGACGGTGCTGTCGCAGATCCCGGCCGGCCAGTCGGGCATCGCCTCCGCCGTCAACAACGCCATCTCGCGCGTCGCCGGGCTCGTCGCGGTCGCGTTCCTCGGAGTCATCGCCGGAGGCGCGCTCACGGTGGGCGGGTTCCATCGCGTCGTGATCGTCGTCGCCGTGCTGCTCGGGGTGAGCGCCCTGGTGTCGTTCGTCGGTCTGCGCGACCGCACCCGCGCCTCCTGAGGGCGCCCGCGCGAGGCGACCAGCCGGACGCGACCAGCCGGACGCGACCAGCCGGAGGCGCGGCGTCAGGGCCCGAAGCGGCGCCAGGACGCGTCCTGCTGGGCCAGGCGGCGCAGCGCGAGCAGGAGCGGCTCGACCAACACGGTGCCGAGCACGACGTACTGCACCGCGGCGTCCACCGAATCGACCGGGATGCCCGCGATCTCGGCCTCGGCGACCTCGGCCATCGACCGCGCGTAGCCGTCGAGCGTCCCGTCGGGTAGCTCGAACCCCGCGGCCTCGAGTCCGTCGACCGCGACCTCGAGGGCGGCGAGCACGTCGGCCGACCCCGGATCGATCGTCCACCCCCACCCGGCCACGAGCGCTTCGGCCCGCGAGAGGTCGACGCCCTCGGGGGCCGTCGTCGTGACGGCCGACTGGGCGACGCCGAGCACCTCGGCGACCGTCTCGTGCTCGCCGTCGAGCTGCCCGAGGACGGCGCGCGCGCCGGCGACGCTGAGCCCGCCCGCGCCGAGCAACGCCCGGACGAGCCGCAGGCGGCGCACGTGGTCGTCGCCGTACCGGGCCTGGGTGGCGCTGGTGCGCTCGCCCTCGGGCAGCAGCCCCTCGCGCAGGTAGTACTTGATCGTGGCGACCGGCACCCCGGTCGTCTCGGCGAGCTGGGAGATGCGCACGGACTGCCCCTTGACATTGGATAGCGCGACTCTCCAATATTGGAGAGCGCCACTATCCATCTAAGGAGACATCATGTCGAGAGTCAACCCGGGCCGCACCACGCACGAGCACGACGGCGAACTCGTCGTCTTCCTGATCGGCATGACCGTCAACCGCTGGTGGCGGCCCGACCAGTGGGGGCCGGTGTTCGCGGCGATGGGACCGATGCTCACCGAGTTGTTCCGCGATCCCGAGAGCGGGCTCGCGGGCATGAGGCTGACGCTCGGACGTGGCGGGCCGGTGCTCGTGCAGTACTGGACGTCGCTCGAGAAGCTCTACGCCTATGCCAGCTCGCCGCAGCAGGCGCACCGGCCGGCCTGGACGGCGTTCAACCGTCGGGCACGCAAGGCCCCGGGAGCCGTCGGCATCTGGCACGAGACCTTCGTGGTCGAGCGCGCCGAGAGCATGTACGTCGGCATGGCACCGTCGGGGCTGGCCCGGGCGACCAGGTCGGTGCCGGTCGGTCCGCGCAGCGACACCGCGCGGGCCCGGGCCGCGAGCGGCCGGACCCCCGGCGCCGCGTCGGCCTGACGCCGCGTGCCGCCCCGCCGCGCCGCGTCCGTCACCGCACCGCGTGTCGTGCACCGCACCCGGTCGAGACGAGGTGCCGTGCACGGGACGCGGTGCGCTGTCGGCCGGTCGCGTCAAGCCCCCACGGGCCCCATTGCCCTCGAGTCGCCTGTGACCCTACGATGAGCCAGACGTGAGCCGCCCTCGTTCGGGGGTGGCTCCAGCTCTGTCGTGAGACAGCCGTGATTACAAGGGAGTAATCGTGTCCGCTGCCCCTGCCCGCTCCTCCTCGACCCCTCGGTCGCGAGCCCCGCGCCGTCCGCGCCGCGGTCTCGCGCTCGCCGCCGGCACCGCCGCCGCGGCCCTGCTGCTCAGCGGCCTGCCCGCGATCGCCGCGCAGGCCGCACCGGTCGACCTCGCCCGCTTCGGCACGGTGACCGCCTCGGCGAGCCAGGCCGACGGCGACGGCACGTTCCCCGCCGAGGCCCTGATCGACGGCGATCCGGCGACCCGCTGGGCGAGCGGCAACGGGCCCGATGAGGACGTCGAGTTCACCGCGTCGGTGATCGTCGACCTCGGCGGCACCGCCCGCGTCGACGCGATCGGCCTCGACTGGGAGGCCTCGTACGCGACCGACTACACGGTCGACGTCACGTCGGGCGACCCGACGCTGCCCGCGAGCTGGACCACCGCGCAGACCGTCGCGAGCGACGGCGGCCGCGACGACGTGACCCTGTCGACGCCCACCGAGGCCCGCTACGTGCGCGTCAGCATGCTGCACCGGTCGGCCGCGACCTGGGACCCGGCGCGCCCCCACTTCTACGGCTACTCGGCCTTCGGCCTGCAGGTCTTCGGTGAGGCCGAGACGCGCTCGGTCACCTTCGACCGGTCGACCGCGACCGTGGCGGCCGGCCAGACCCTGACCGCGGGCCTCAGCCTGACCGGTCCGAGCGACGAGCCGGTCACCGTCCGGGTGCGCTCCACCGGCGGCACGGCGGTGGCGGGCACCGACTACACGGCGCTCGACGAGACCGTCACCTTCGCGCCCGGCGAGACCAGCGCCTCCGTGGACCTCGTCACGACCTCGACGGGCGCCCTCACGCCCCGCAGGTCGATCGAGCTGACCGCGTCCGAGCCGAGCGACCCGACGGTCGTCGGCACGCGGGCCACGCTCACCGTGGCGCTCACCCCGACGGGCACCCTGCCGAACGTCGGCGCGACCACGGTGCTCGACGACTTCGAGGGCGGCGTGCCGAGCGGCTACTTCGGCTGGGGCCAGAGCCCCGCCGTCACCCCGACCCTCGAGACCGGGGAGGCGCAGCGCGAGGGAGCGACCGGCGTCCAGGCCCTGCGCGTCACCGTCGCCGGCCCGACCACCGCCGAGAGCTGGTTCGGCTTCTCGCACGACGTCCCCGCCACGGACTGGAGCGACCACGACGGCTTCTCGTTCTGGTTCAAGGGCGCCGCCTCGGGCCTGCCCCTGCGCTACGAGCTGAAGAACGGCGACGGCGCCCTCTTCGAGCAGACCGTCGTCGACGACAGCGCGGACTGGAAGCAGGTCAGCGTGCTGTTCGCCGACCTCCGTCAGAAGGGCCAGCCGTCCAGCGACCTGCGCTTCGACCCGTCGGCGTCGACCGGCTTCGCCGTGACCCTGACCGGCCTCGGCGTGGGCACCTGGCAGGTCGACGACGTCGCCCTCTTCGAGCGCGCGACGATGATCGAGGACTTCGAGGGCGACGTCCCGCTCGGCACGACGGGCGACCCGCTCGGCTTCTTCACCTGGGGTTCGCCCGCGCCGCTCGAGCCCACCATCAGCCGCGACGTCACCGTGCAGGAGCGCGACGGCCGCGCCGACAACCACGTGCTGAGCGGCACCTCGTCGATCCCGGCCGGCGGCTACGGCGGCCTCAGCCACAACCTCGCCGACAGCCAGGACTGGTCGAGCTACCAGGGCCTGCGCTTCTGGTGGTACGCCTCGCAGGCGAACAACCCGGCCTCCCCGACGGCGGGCGCCGACATCAAGGTCGAGATCAAGGACGGCGACCCGGCCGGCGGCGACAGCGCCGAGACCAGCGAATTGTGGGCGACGACCTTCAAGGACAACTGGGGCAGCAGCACCAACCGCTGGAAGCTCGTCGAGCTGCCCTTCTCGGCGTTCACGCCGTCCGGCTACCAGCCGGGTGACGCCGCGACGACGAACGGCACCCTCGACCTGACGAGCGCATTCGGCTACTCGTTCACCTTCACCCCGGGCACGCCCGCCCCGGTCGGCTACGCCCTCGACGACACGCAGCTCTACGGCACCCCGGCGAGCGCCGCGTCCGTCACGGTCGACCCGTCGCAGGACGTCTACCTGGTGGACGCCGGCGGCTCGGTCGAGATCCCGTTGACCGTGACGACGGCGGGCGACGAGCCGTTGGCGTCGGACGTGTCGGTCGACTGGTCGACCGCCGACGGCACGGCCGTCGAGGGCACCGACTACGACGCGGCCTCGGGCACCGTGACCTTCGCGGCGGGGACCGCCTCGGGGACGGCGCAACCCGTGACCGTGTCGACCCGCGCCTCCTCGGGGGCCGCCGAGTCGAAGGAGTTCGCGGTCGCGCTGGCCTCGACCACGGCGAAGGTCGGTGACGGTCCGCGCGTCGTGATCGGCGCGCACGACCTGCCGTACCTCGACCCGTCGCTGCCGACGGCCGACCGCGTCGCCGACCTGCTCGGCCGCATGACGCTCGACGAGAAGGTGGGCCAGATGGCGCAGGCCGAGCGGCTCGGCCTGTCGTCGCCGCAGGACGTCAGCGGGCGCGCTCTCGGCTCGCTGCTGAGCGGTGGCGGCTCGGTGCCCGAGGGCAACACCGCGGTCGCCTGGGCCGACATGGTCGACGCGTACCAGCGCGAGGCGCTGTCGACTCGCCTGCAGATCCCGATGGTCTACGGCGTGGACGCCGTGCACGGCCACAGCAACGTGGTGGGCGCGACGATCTTCCCGCACAACACCGGCCTCGGCGCGACCCGCGACCCGGCCCTCGTCGAGCGGATCGCCGAGGTCACGGCGACCGAGGTGCGCGCGACGGGCGTGCCGTGGACCTTCGCCCCGTGCCTCTGCGTGTCCCGCGACGAGCGGTGGGGCCGCAGCTACGAGTCGTTCGGCGAGGACCCCGACCTGGTTCGCACCTTCGCCGCCCCGTCGGTGATCGGCCTGCAGGGTGAGGACCCGACCGACATCGGCGGCGCCGACGAGGTGCTGGCCACGGCCAAGCACTGGGCCGGAGACGGCGGCACGAGCTACGACGAGTCCGTGGCCGGCACCGGTGCGTACCCGATCGACCAGGGCGTCACGCACGCCGACTCGCTCGAGGACTTCACCCGGCTGCACGTCGACCCGTACCTGCCGGCACTCGAGGCGGGCGTGGGCACGATCATGCCGTCGTACTCGGCGGTCGACCTGGGCGACGGGCCCGTGCGCATGCACGAGAACGCGGCATTGAACAACGACCTGTTGAAGGGCGACCTGGGGTTCCAGGGCTTCCTGATCAGCGACTGGGAGGGCATCGACAAGCTGCCCGGCGGCAGCTACGCCGACAAGGCCGTGCGCTCGGTGAACGCCGGGCTCGACATGGCGATGGCGCCGTACAACTACGGCGCGTTCATCGACGCGATCGTGGCGGCCGTCCGCTCCGGTGACGTGGCCGAGTCGCGGGTCGACGACGCCGTGCGTCGCATCCTCACGCAGAAGTTCGACCTCAACCTGTTCGAGCAGCCGTTCGCCGACCGCACCAACGTCGACGGCGTCGGCTCGGCCGAGAACCGCGCCGTCGCCCGTCAGGCCGCCGGCGAGTCGCAGGTGCTGCTGAAGAACGCCGGAGGCGCGCTGCCGTTGGCCGCGGACGCCGACCTGTACGTGGCCGGCTCCAGCGCGGACGACCTCGGCCGCCAGATGGGCGGCTGGACGATCAGCTGGCAGGGCGGATCGGGCGACACGACGACGGGCACGAGCATCGCCGAGGGTATCCGTGAGGTCGCTCCCGGCGCCTCGGTCATCCTCAGCCCCGACGCCTCGGCACCGATCGGCGCCGGTCAGACCGGCGTCGTCGTGGTCGGCGAACGTCCGTACGCCGAAGGCCAGGGCGACGTGCCGAACAACGGCTCGAGCCTGTCGCTGACGGCCTCCGACCAGGCGATCGTCGACGAGGTCTGCGCCGCTGCCGCATCGTGCGTGGTGCTCGTGGTCTCGGGCCGACCGCAACTGCTCGGCGACGTCGTGAGCGTCGCGGACGCGGTCGTCGCGTCGTCGCTGCCGGGCTCCGAGGGCGCCGGCGTCGCCGACGTGCTGTTCGGCGACCGACCGTTCACCGGTCGCCTGCCCGTGACCTGGGCGGCCAGTGCCGACCAGGTGCCGATCAACGTGGGCGACGCCGACTACGAGCCGCTCTACCCGTACGGCTGGGGCCTGCGCACCGACGGTGCCCGCGAGCGTCTGGAGGCGCTGGTCGCCTCCCTGCCCGAGGGCGCCTCCCGAGCGGCGGTGCAGGCCGTGCTCGACGCCGACGTGTGGGACGGCGACGGTGCCGTGACGGACGCCGCCGCCGCGCTGCGCCTCCTGCTCGCCGCCGTCGCCCCGGTCGGCGGGACCGACCTCGGTGCGATGTCCACGGCGGACGCCCTCGTGTCGGTCGCCCGCGACCTCGCCCAGCAGGCGATGGTGGACGGCACGGCGGTCGACGGGTCGGCGGCCCTGACGGCCGACGCCGAGAACGCGCTGCAGCGCGGTCTGCCGGACGTGGCACTGGCCGGGTTCGCGACGGTGCTCGGCATCGACCTCGACGTCGTCGAGCCGACGAAGGTCGTCGTGCCCGGCACGCTCGACCCCGCGACCGCCCGCCCGGGCGACACGGTGTCGATCACGGCGACCGGGTTCGTCGCCGGGGAGGACCTCGCGGGCACCGTGTTCTCGGAGCCGCAGTCGATCGGTGCCACGACGACCACGGCGGCCGGGGTCGGCGTGCTGCGGTTCGTCGTGCCGGCCGACCTCGAACCCGGGACGCACGTCGTCGAGCTCGAGGGGACGGGACAGATCGCCCGGGCCACCCTGACGGTGCTCGCCGCGGCGGTGCCGGGCGACCCGGGGACGCCGGGTGGTGGGACGCCGGGCACGGGCACGCCGGGTGGCGGCGGGTCGGGCACGGGCTCGGGCACGGGCACGGGCTCGGGCTCGGGCGGCACCGTCGTGGCGTCGCCGGTCGGGCTCGCCTGGACCGGCTCGGGCGAGTGGATCGGCATCGCCCTCGCGGCGTTCCTCATCGTGGCGCTCGGGGTCGCCCTGCGGCTGCGTCGGCCTCGCGACCGCGGCTGACGCGCCCCCGCCGCACCGCGCCTCCCCCACGAACCCCGTCTCGAACGATGCACCCCGCTTGTTCCGGGTGCATCGTTCGGAACGGGGCTCGTCGTCGCGTCGGCGCTGCGTCGCCCGTGCGCACCCGCTGCTAGCGTCACGGGGTGCTCACCACCGACCGCCTGCTGCTGCGCCGCTGGCACGAGTCCGACCGGGCGCCGTTCGCGGCCCTCAACGCCGACCCCGAGGTGATGAGGTACTTCCCCTCGACCCGCACGCGTGCCGAGAGCGACGCCCTGGTCGACCGGCTCGACGCCGCGATCGAGGCGGACGGCTTCGGGCTGTGGGCCGTCGAGCGTCGCGACTCGGGCGCGTTCGTCGGCTTCGTCGGGCTGTCCCGTCCCACGTTCGACCCCGCGCTCGTGGGGCAGGTCGAGATCGGGTGGCGACTCGCCCGTGAGGCCTGGGGTCAGGGCGTCGCCACCGAGGCCGCCCGAGAGGTCGTCCGGTTCGCGTTCGACCCGTCCGGCGCCGACCTGCCCGCCCTCGTCAGCTTCACGGCGGCGATCAACGACCCGTCCCGCCGCGTGATGCGCCGCCTCGGCATGACGCACGACCCCGCCGACGACTTCGAGCACCCCGCGCTCCCGCCGGGCCACGCGCTCCGGCCGCACGTGCTGTACCGCCTGAGCCGCGCCTCCTGACCCGCGCCTCCTGAGCCGCGCCACCGGCGACGCCGCTCCGGGCGACGGACCGCCGAGGCAGGGGGCACGCGAGACGCGACGGGCCCCGCCCTGTGGCCTACCCGGGCTCGACCCCGACCAGGCGGTCGTCCGCGTCCGCCGCGCCGAGCACCGTGCCCACCTCCGCCAGCGGGATCGTCCCGCCCACGAGCGACTCCAGCGGCCACCGCCGCCACGCCTCGGTCGCCCACGCCACGGACGAGTCGAGCCGCTCCGGCTCCGCGTCGCGCACGCCGCCGACCGTGACGAGCCCCTCGACCAGCCGGGCACCGCTTGCGCCGACCTCCCCGCCGCACGCTGCCGCCCCCGCCAGCACCACGACTCCCCCGACGGCCACCCGCTCGACCAGGGCCGACGCCGCCGCGACCCCGTCGAAGGCGAGCCCCACCGTGCGGTGACGCCCCGACCGGTCGACCGACGCGAGCACGCGAGAGGGGGCGTGCGACCCAGACTCCGCCCCGGGGTCGGCCACGGCGACGGCGCCGAACAGGCGCGACCTCTCGCGCCGCGCCTCCTCGGGGTCGACGACCACGACGCGCGCCCCGGCGTCCGTGGCCATGGCCGTCGCGACCAGTCCGACGGCACCCGCCCCCGACACGACGACGACCTGGCCCGCGAGTGACGGCACCCCCGAGAGTCCGAGCACCGAGGAGGCGCGGTGCAGCACCTCCGCGGCCGTCGCGGTCACGCCCGCCACCGGGGCGAGCACGGACGCGGGCACGTCGTCGCCGACGACCACCACGGTGGTCCCCCGGCGCAGGTGCACGTGGCTCGCGACCGTGCCGGACAACTGCCAGCTGCGCCGCGTGCGCTCCTCGCCGTACCGCTCCCCCGAGACGCAGGCCGAGGTCAGACCCCGATGACACGGGACGCACCGACCGCACGCCACGGTGCCGGACCAGACGACGCGCATGCCGGGCCGCAGCCGTCGGCCGTCGTGGGCGCGGGCGTGCTCGTCGGCCTCGACGACCTGCCCGACCGCCGAGCCGCCCGGCACCACGGGCAGGCACGCCGACCCCCGATCGCCGAGGGAGCGCACCACGTCGAGGCGGACGGCCGTGAGCTCGACGGCGACCAGGGCGTCCCCGCGCGCGAGGCGCACCCCGGGCACGGCGATCTCGCTGAAGCCGTGTCCGCTTCCGACCCCGGCGCCGAGCCAGACCTGTGCCGACGCCGGCGGGTCGAGGCACACGTCGTGGCCGTCGAGCACGGGACGCATCGGGTCGACCCGCGGCCGCCCCGCCTGCGTCGCCCTCGACATCGTCCCCCACCCCTCGCGCCCGGCCTCCGGTGCACGCCACGACCCTAGGCAGGGCGGGTGGCGGCCCGGCGAACCGCGGGCGTCCACCCGGTGAACGCGTCGCACCGTCGAGTGGGCGGAAGATGCCGTCACCCACCCCGTGACCAGCATCTCTTGCCCACTCGAGCCCCGGTCACGGCACCGGCAGGAGGGACGGAGGCGCGGCCCGGCTCAGGCGACCGGCGTCAGCCCCAGCGCCCGGATGACGTCGTCGGCCTCGTCCTCGGGCGACCGGCCGGCGTCGACCACGACGTGCCGCTCGTCGGCCTCGGGCGGTTCGAGCGTCGCGACCTGCGAGTCGAGCAGGGCGGTCGGCATGAAGTGGCCCTCGCGGGCGGCCATCCGGTCGCCGAGCAGGTCGCGGCTGCCGCGCAGGTAGACGAAGACGACGTTGTGCTCGCGCAGCACGTCGCGGTACTTCCGTTTCAGTGCCGAGCAGGTGATCACGCCGGGCACACCCGCCAGGGCGTGTTCGACGATCCAGGACGAGACCGTGTCGAGCCAGGGTGCCCGGTCGTCGTCGTCGAGCGGGGTGCCGGCCGCCATCTTCTCGACGTTCTCGTCGGGATGCAGGTCGTCGCCCTCGTACGAGTCCCAGCCGAGCCGCTCGGCGAGCAGGGCCGCGACGGTCGACTTGCCCGAACCCGACACGCCCATGACGACGAGCACGGGGTCGGCGGCGTACGGACCGCCCGCCGGCACCACGCCTCCCGCATCCGGCGCGGCAGCCGAGGAGGAGCGGTCCGCATTGTCGAGGACGGTCATCAGATGAACACGCTCGCGAGCATGACCCCGGCGAGGGCCGTGAGGCTGAGGACGCACTCCATCAGGCTCCAGGTCCTGAAGTTCTGGCCGACCGTGGTGCCGAGGTACTCCTTGATCAGCCAGAAGCCGGCGTCGTTCACGTGCGACAGGAAGACCGAGCCCGCACCGATGGCGAGCACCAGCAACGACGCCTCGGGGGTCGACATGTCGGCGGCGAGCGGGGCCATGATGCCGGCGGCCGTGACCGTGGCGACGGTGGCCGACCCGGTGGCGACGCGGACGAGCGCCGCGACCACCCAGGCGACGAGCAGGACGCTCACGCCCGACTCCGACACCGCGTCACCGATCACGGTCCCGATGCCCGTGTCGATCAGGACCTGTTTGAACCCGCCACCGGCGCCGACGATGAGCAGGATGCCGGCGACGTCGGGCAGCGACGAACCGAGCGTCTTCGACACGGCGGCCTTGTCCATGCCCCCGGCGCGGGCGTAGAAGACCATCGCGTAGAGCACGGCGACGGTCAACGCGACCATCGGCGTCCCGAGGAACTCGAGCAGGTCGACCCAGGTGCCGGTCGCCGTGGGCAGCGCCGCCTCGCGGATCGAGCGCGCGAGCATGAGCACGACGGGCAACAGGATGCCGATCAGGGCGTTGACGAAGCTCGGGCGCCTGCGGGCCGAGCCCTCGCCGCCGTCCTCTTCCTTCGAGACGAAGAGGTCGGGGACCGGCACGGGCGCCCACTTCGCGGCGAGCTTGGAGAACAGCGGGCCGGCGACGATCACGGTGGGGATCGCGACGAGCACGCCGAGGCCGAGCGTCAGGCCGAGGTCGGCGCCCACGGTCGAGACGGCGAGCAGCGGGCCGGGGTGCGGGGGCACGAGGGCGTGCATCGCCGAGAGGCCGGCGAGCGCCGGGATCGCGATGCGCATGAGCGGCAGGCCCGACCGGCGGGCGACGAGCACGATCACGGGGATCAGCAGCACGAGGCCGACCTCGAAGAACATCGGCAGGCCGATCAGCGCGCCGATCAGGGCCATCACCCAGGGCAGCGCCTTCTGCGACGAGCGCGAGATGAGGGTGTCGACGATGCGGTCCGCTCCGCCCGAGTCGCTGAGCAGCTTGCCGAACATCGCGCCGAGCCCGATCAGGATGCCGACGCTCGTCATGGTCGATCCGAAGCCCGTGCCGAAGCTCGTGACGGCGTCGCCCGGGGCGAGGCCGGCGCCGATGCCGACCCCGACGGCGCCGAGCAGCAGCGCCAGGAAGGGGTGGACCTTGAGCCAGGTGATGAGGCCGACGATCACGACGATGCCCACGAGGGCCGCGATGATCAACTGCGCGTCGGTGCCCGAGGGCGTGGGGGCGGCCGTGGCCGCTGCGAGGAGGTGCATTCCGTCGCGTCCTTCCGAGGACGCTTCACTGCGACCTCTTCGTCGTGGGCCGGAGCCCGGGGGGTTGTCGTCCGTCGGCGCCGGACGGATGTCTGGCAGTCTTGTTCCACGAACGAATCTGATTAGTGTGAATAATCAGACTTATGGAGTGTGCCACAGTCGGCACCACCCCGCCACCTGCCTGCCCACCCCCCTCGATCAAGGAGTCGTCGATGACCCCCGGCCTCGCAGCATCACGAGAACGCGGCCTGCACGCCCGGGTGGTCGACGTCCTCGGAAGCGAGATCGTCGACGGTCGACTGGCCGTGGGCTCCATCCTGAACCTCGACGACCTGGCCGTCCGCTTCACGGTGTCCCGGTCGGTGCTGCGCGAGGCCCTGCGCGTGCTGCAGTCGCTCGGCATGGTCGAGCCGCGTCAGCGCATCGGCACGCAGGTGCTCCCCCGCACCTCGTGGGATCTCATGAACCCGCAGATCATCCTCTGGCGCGGTCGCAGTCCCGAGTACTTCGTCCAGATGCGCGAACTGCTCGAGCTACGGCTCGGGCTCGAGCCGGTCGCGGCCCGACTGAGCGCGCTCGCCTTCACCCCCGATCAGGCCTCCGCCGTCGAGGACGCCGCCCGCACCATGGTCGCCGCCGCCGCGTCCGGTGACGGCCGCGCCTACCTCGAGGCCGACGTCGCGTTCCACACCGCCGTGCTGCGCGGCTCGGGCAACGACGTCATCGGCCACTTCGCGTCCACCGTCGAGGCCCTGCTGCGCACCCGGACCGAAGAGCGCCGCTTCACCATCACCGAGTACACGCCCGCGGCGGCCGGACTGCACCTCGACCTCGCCCTCGCGATCCGGGCCGGCGACGCCGACGAGGCCTTCTCCCGCTCGTGGCGGCTGATCGACACGACAGTCGACGAGTTCGTGGCCGAGTCGGGCGGCTCCCCCGCCGCCTGATCGGCCCCAACCGCCCGCCCGCCCGGCCGTGGCCGTTGCTCGGCGACAGCCTCCCGCCCGGTCCCGGCCGCGCCATCGGCGCGTACGGCCGACTCACGGAGGAGGCGCGGTGGACGCACAGGTGCCCGTCACGTCCCGTTCACGCACCGGTCGCCCCCGGGGTGGAGCATCGACGCATGATCTCGCTCAGCGCCCTCGTCAAGCCGAAGGACGGAATCCACTCGGTCCGCCTGCTCGAGAAGAGCCTCCGCGACCACTACGAGAACGTCCCCGTCACGGACCACCAGTACCTCGTGCGCTTCGCCGACGGTCCCGCCCTGGTGACCGACGAGCTCGCGGGTCTGCGGGTCGACGTCGTGGTCTCGGACGAGCGGGCCGCGTCGCACTTCCGCGAGGCGCTGGCGGGCGAGATCGCGACCCGCGTACTCGGGCGCACCGTCGACGTCGTGTGGTCGCGCTCGGCGAGCGTCCCCGCGCCGCTGCGCTGAGGCACGGCGGAGCCGAGGGGGTCAGTCGCCCTCGGCGTCGGCGGCCGCGATCAGCTTCGTCATCGTGCGGTGCAGCACGACGAGCTCGTCGGGCGTCACCCCGAGCCGCGCCATCATGCGGGCGGGGATGCTCTCGGCCTCACGCCTCGACGCGGCACCGGCCGGGGTCAGCTCTATCGACAGCGCGCGCTCGTCGTCGGCCCGGCGCGCTCGGGTGAGCATGCCCTGGGCCTCGAGCCGCTTGAGCAGCGGACTGAGCGTGCCCGGGTCGAGCCGCAGCAGACGGCTGAGCTCACGACCCGACAGCGGTGCGTGCTGCCAGAGGGCCAGCATGACGAGGTACTGCGGGTGCGTCAGCCCCAGCGGCTCGAGCACCGGACGGTAGGCCGCCACGACGCCCCGCGAGGCGACCGAGAGCGCGAAGCAGATCTGGCTCTCGAGTTCGAGCGGATCGGCGCCGGCGGCGCTCATGCCCGCGGCGCCGGCGGCGCTCATGCCCGCGGCGCCGGGCAGTGCACCATGGTGCGGACGCCCGTGCGGTCGACGACGTGCTCGTCCATCGGGGCGCCGCAGAGCGGGCAGGCGCCACCGTGCTGGGGGGCCACCGCCGGCGCCTCGTTCTTCAGCCCCAGCTGCGCGCCACCGATGTAGGGACGCAGTCGGGCGTTCATGCGCTCGACCAGGTCGCCGAACCTGCTGCCGTGGTCGTGCTGCCGCTCGGGTCTCGTCATGATGGTGAGTCTACCAACGATTGGCGCCCCAACGACAGGGCCACGGCGGACGGAGACGCGACCGCGCCCGCCCCGACGAACGGGGCGGGCGCGGAACGGCGGAACCGAGGAGGCGCGGGTGGCGTCGCTCAGGCGACCTTGCGACCCTGCGCCAGCGTCTGGTGCGCCCGGGCGGCGAGTTCGCCGCGGACCAGCACCTCGTACCGACCGGCCTCCATGGTGCGGACCGACGAGAAGTCGCGACGACCACGCAGCATCTTGTGGCCGACGAAGCCCCACAGCGCCCCCCACAGCGCACCGAGGCCGACGGCGACGAGCAGCACGCCGATCCAGGCACCCGACGGGGCGAAGATGCCGAAGAGCAAGCCGAGCAGCAGGCCGAACCACGCTCCGCCACCGGCGCCGCGTCCCGCGGCCTTGCCCGAGGTCAACCGACCCGACACGTTCTCGACGGTCCGGATGTCGTGCCCGACGATCGACACGCTCTCGACGGGGAAGCCCTCGTCCGACAAGAGGTCGACGGCCGACTGGGCGTCCTCGTACTTCGTGAACGACGCGAGCACCTGGGGGTAGCCCGCACCCGCGAAGGCGCCGATGCCGCCGGGGCCCGGGGTGCCCGTCGTCGGCGTGGCCTGCGGCCCGGGCTGGCCGTAGCCGGGCTGGCCGTACGGCGCGCCCGACTGATCGCCCTGACCCGGCACCGTGCCCGACGGGCCCGGGGCCTGCCCGGCCTGCTGACCCTGGTCGCCTGCCGGCTGCTGTCCGGCGGACTGCGGTGCGTACTCGCCGTACGCGGGGCGGGGGCGGTCGTCGGGGGTGGGCGTGGTGTCCTGCTCGTTGCTCATGCTCCCGTTCTATCGCGCCCGCGTCGACGCGGAGGGAATGCACAGACGGCCCACAGCATTCCTTGGCCCGCTCCCAGTCCCACCGGCCGCACCACGGCCCCTCCCATGCTCGGGTGTCGGTCACGTGGGGCAGGATCGACGGATGACCACCACCCACGTCCTCGTGCTCGACTTCGACGGGACCGTCTGCCTGGGCGACGGCGCCGTCCTGACCTACGCGCGCCTCCTGGACGAGGCCCTCGCGGCGACCGACGAGCGGCATCCACCCCGGCTGGTCGAAGCGGTGCTGGCCCGGTTCGTCGGCAGCCCGCTCGCCGACGAACCCGCCGGGGTCGACGCCGCCCTGGCCGAGGCCGACGGGTCGCCCGACGGGTACGTCGTCGCCGAGCGGGTCTCACGTGCCCTCGGCGTCGCCGACGCGGCCCGCTCGGCCGCCTACGCGGGGGCCCGGGCGGCCCTCGCGGACGGGCGCCTCGAGATCGAGGCGCCGGACGGACTCGCCGAGCTGCTCGACTCGCTGCCCGACGGCGTGCACGTCGTGCTCGTGACGAACTCCCCCGAGCACGGCGTCGTCCAGCCCCTCGAACGACTGGGCCTCGCCGACCGCGTCGACGAGATCGTCACCGACGCGCGCAAACCGTCCGGGCTGCCCGCCGTGCTCGACCGGCTCCGCGCCGACGCGGGTCTCGCCGGCCGCCCCGACCGTCTGCTCAGCGTGGGCGACATCTGGCCGAACGACCTCGAACCGGCCGCCACCCAGGGTTCGCCGACCGCGTTGGTCGAGCGGTTCCCCTCCGTGGACGCCCGGCCGACGCATCGCGCGGCGACGCTGCCCGAGCTGTACCCGGCGATCCGCGCCTGGGCGGGACGCGCCTCCTGAGCCGAGCCGCGCCTCCCCGGACCAGCCGCACGCCCTGAGCCGCCCGCGCCGCCGGGACACGGTCCCCGGGGAGGCGCACCACCCGTCGGCGTCGGCGGCGGCGTCAGACCGTCGCCGGCACCACCGCGAAGCGGGCACCCGGGTGGTCGGCCGAGAGGTGTGCGCCGGGACGGCCGAGCATCTGCTCCCGCAGCGTGCCCGTGGCCGGCTCGGCCGGCATCCGGCCGCGGCGACGCAGTTCGGGCACGACGAGGTCGGCGAAGTCGGCCAGGTCGGCCGTGCCGAAGATCGGCTCGATCAGGAATCCGTCGAGGTCGGTCTCGTCGACGAGCCGCTCGAGCTCGTCCGCGACCTCGACGGGGTCGCCGACCAGCTGGAGCCCCCGGGTGCCCTTGCCTCGCAGGTCGTCGAGGATCTCACGCACGGTCGGGGCCGGCGAACCGTCCTTCGGCAGGAACCGGTCGATGTTGCTCTGACCCATCTGCCCGACGGGGCCGCCGTCGTCCTGCAGCTGCGTCAGGTCGCGGGACGGGTCGAGCGAGAGCAGGTCGATGCCCGTGTTGCCCGCGTAGAGGACGGCGACGACCTCGTCGGTCTGGAGGTCGTCGAACTCCTTCCGCAGCGCGACGGCCTCGTCGTGGGTCGGGGCCACCGTGACGGTCAGCCCGACCATGATCTTGACCGACTCGGGGTCGCGGCCGAGGGCGGCCGCCTTGGCCCGGATGTCGGCGACGTTCGCGGCCGTCTTCGGCACCGTCGTGCCCTGCACGAAGACGCACTCGGCGTTGCGCGCGGCGTAGGCGCGCCCTCGGTCGGACGTGCCGGCCTGGAACAGGACGGGCGTCCGCTGCGGCGACGGGGCGACCGTGAAGTAGCCGGACGACCGGAAGTGCTCGCCGGCGAACTCGACCCGGTGTATCCGGTCTCGGTCGGCGAGGACGCCCGCCTCGGCGTCGCCGCGGAACGCGCCGTCCTCCCAGCAGCCCTCCCAGAGCGTGATCGCCAGGTCGACGTACTCGTCGGCCTGGTCGTAGCGGGCGTCGTGGCCGCGCATCTCGTCGTGGCCGAACAGCTCGGCGACGGTGTTCTGCGAGGCGCCCGTGACGATGTTCCAGCCGATGCGGCCGCCCGTCAGGTGGTCGAGCGTGGCGAAGCGGCGGGCCGACTGCACGGGGTGGTCGAGGCCGGTCGACGAGGTGACGACGAAGCCGAGGCGTTCGGTCTCGCGGGCCAGGGTCGGGATCAGCAGGGCCGGGTCCATGCCGGGGAAGTTGATGCCGCCGCGCGCCGCGGTCTCGGGCAGGTCGCCGTCGACCGACGGGTAACCGAACCCGTCGGCGAAGAACAGGAAGTCGAAGCCGGCCGCGTCGAGCAGCTTCGCCATGCCGATCCACAGGTCGAGCCCGTGGTAGCCGAGCGAGTCGCTGCGCGGGTGGGACCAGCTGAGGGTGCCGCCGACCTGGGGGCCGGCGACTTCGAACACACCGAGACGGATCTGCTTCATGCCGTCAGTGAACCGGATGGTTCACCCAGAGTCCAGCCCCGAAACAAGGTCTTAACACGGGGCTCCCCTCAGGCGGGGACGGCGGCGGCGCGGACGCGGGCGACGAGCGCCGCGATCGCGTCGACGGCCGCGCGGTCGACGGCCGCGCTCGCCCCGGCGCTGAGCAGCGTCGCCTGGAGACCGCGCCAGAGCGCGACCGTCTCGTGCGCGAGCGACTCGGCCCGCGCCTCCTCGACGCCCTCGGCGCGGTACGCGGCCGCCACCTGACCCACCCACTCGGAGCCGATGTCGCCGAGCAGCGAGGCGTAGCGCTCGCGATCGAAGCTCGCGAGGCCGAACACCTCGAAGAACAGCCGGTTGAAGGGCTGGTTGACGGGATCGGACACCGTCCGCCAGACGGCGAGGAGGCGCTGGTCGAGCGGCAGGTCCGGCCCGGCCAGGTGGTCCACGACCCCGACGATGCCCGGGAACCGCCGTTCGGCCCCGTGCAGCGCCGTGACGACCAGTTCTTCGCGGCTGCCGAAGTAGTACAGCAGCATGCGGTTGTTCGAGCCGACCGCCGTCGCGAGGGCGCGCAGGGTGAGCTGGCCGACGCCGTTCTCGAGCACGTGGTCGACGACGCGCTCGAGCAGTTCGGCCCTCTTGTCGGACGACTCACGCGTGGCCATGACCCCGAAACTAACGTCTCGCGAGGTCGGCGACGACGGCAACACGACCGAAACGACGATGAAACAGTCCGGGTCTAGCTTTTCGACACCTCACCCGAACGAACCTCAGGAGTTCCCCCATGAGCCCTCTCTCCGTTCCTCCCGCGTTCCGCTCCACCTCCCTCGACCGCCGCGGGTTCCTGCGCCTGGGCGGGTCGGCCGCCCTCGTCGTCGGCACGACCGCCCTGCTCGCCGCCTGCACCGACTCGTCGGCCGGGACGGGCGCGGCGACCGGCGGGGCCGCGTCCGGCGGGTCGTTCGGCACCATCGCCGTCCAGCTCTCGTGGATCAAGAACATCGAGTTCGCGGGCGAGTACTTCGCCACGGAGAAGGGCTACTACACCGACGCCGGCTTCAGCGAGGTCACGCTGCTCGCGGGCGGCGGGCAGACCGGAGCCGAGGAGGCGCTGCTCGCCGGGCAGGCCAAGGTCGGGTTGTCGTCGGCCTCGCTCACCGGCCCCTCGGTCGCCCAGGGCGCCGCCCTCAAGATCATCGGCACGACGTTCCAGAAGAACCCGTTCTGCCTGCTCTCGCTCGAGGAGGGAGAGCCGATCCGCACCTTGGCCGACCTCAAGGGCAAGAAGATCGGCGTGCAGTCCGGCGGCAACCAGACGATCTTCGAGGGCTTCCTCAAGGCCAACGACATGACGCTGGACGACGTCGAACTCGTCGCCACGCAGTACGACATCGCCCCGCTCGAGACGAACGCCTACGACGCGCACATGTCGTACATCACGAACGAGCCGATCCTCGCCGAGATGGACGGCTTCACCCCGGTCGTGCTCGGCTTCGCCGACAACGGGCTTCCGTTCGTCGCCGAGACCTTCACCGTCACGCAGGACACCATCGACAACGAGCGCGACATGCTCAAGGCCTTCCTGGTCGCCGAGATCAAGGGCTGGACCGACGCGGTGAAGGACCCGGAGCAGAGCGCGAAGTACGCCGCCGAGAAGTACGGCAAGGACCAGGACCTCGACGTCGAGGAGCAGACGGCCGAGGCCGAGGCGCAGAACACGCTGATCCTCACCGAGGACGTCAACGCCAACGGCCTGTTCACGATGACCGACGAGCTGGTCGCCGAGAACATCGCCTCGCTCAAGGCCATGGGCACCGACGTGTCGGCCGACGACCTCTTCGACCTGAGCATCATCAAGGAGGTCTACGAGGAGAACCCCGACCTCGTCACGACCTTCGAGATCCCCACGGCATGACCATGACGGACGGCACCACGACCGCGCGCACCACGCTGCCGCTCACGACGGCCACGGGCGACCCCGCCGGCCGACCCGAACTCGCCACGGGCATCAACATCCAGGGACTGACCAAGTCGTTCCAGCTCGGCCGGAAGAGCGTGCAGGCCCTGACGCAGATCGACCTGGGCACGAAGAAGGACTCGTTCCTCAGCCTGCTCGGCCCCTCGGGCTGCGGCAAGTCGACCATCCTGCGCATCCTGGCGGGGCTCGAGACGCCCACCTCGGGCAGCGTCGTGATCAACGGCAAGACCGCGGCCGAGGTGCAGCGCGGGCACGAGACGGGAATCGCGTTCCAGGACTCGGCCCTGCTGCCCTGGCGCAGCGTCGAGAACAACATCCGCTTGCCGCTCGAAGTCGCCGGGCTGACTCCCCCGGTCGGCCTGATCGACGACCTGATCGACCTCGTCGGCCTGAAGGGCTTCGAGAAGGCCAAGCCGGCGCAGCTGTCGGGCGGCATGCGCCAGCGCGTCTCGATCGCCCGCTGCCTCGCCGTGCAGCCGACCATCATGCTGCTCGACGAGCCCTTCGGCGCGCTCGACGACATGACGCGGCAGCGCATGAACGTGGAGCTGTTGCGCATCTGGGGCGAGAAGCCCGCCACGACGCTCATGGTGACGCACGGCATCGCCGAGGCCGTGTTCCTGTCCGACGTCGTCGCCGTGATGAGCGCCCGGCCCGGCCGCATCGCCGAGGTGGTCGAGATCGACCTGCCCCGACCGCGCCTGCCCGAGCTGACCCGCACGCCGGAGTTCCACGCGTACGTCGACCGCATCTCCGAGATCCTGTTCGGCTCGCACGGGGCGGCCGCCGATGACTGACCTGCACACGTCGCCCCGCGAGACGGCCGAGCGCGAGGTCGAGGCGGAGCTGGGCCAGAGCGTGGCGCTCCAGGCCGAGACCGTCCGGGGTCGCGAGCGACGGTCGGTGCTCGGCTCGATGGCCGCTGCCCCGCCGTGGGTCGGCGCCCTCGTCGGCATCGTGCTCATCGTCGCGATCTGGCAGGTCGTGGCCGTCACGCTCTTCTCGGTGACGGGCTCGGTGCCCCCACCCGGCCAGGTGCTCGTCCAGCTCGTCACCGACCTCAGCGACCTCGTCTACTGGCGTGCCATCGGCGCGACCGCCGGCAGCGCGGCGTGGGGCTTCCTCTGGGGCAACCTCATCGCGTTCGCGCTGGCCTTCGCCGTGCTGCTCGTGCCGTGGTTCGAGGGCCTCTCGACCCAGCTCGCAGTGGTCTGCTCGTGCATCCCGCTGACGGCGATCGCGCCGATCGTCACGCTCATGTCGCCCGCCGGCGGCCGGACGACGTCGATCTTCCTGGCCGCGCTCAGCGTGATCTTCACCACCGTCATCGGCACCCTGCTCGGCCTGCGGGCCGCGAGCGAGACCCAGCTCGACGTGATCACGGCCTACGGTGGCTCGCGCTGGACGCAGCTGGTCAAGGTCCGTCTGATCGCCGCCCTGCCCAGCATCCTCGCGGCGCTGAAGCTGGCGGCCCCCGCGGCGTTCCTCGGGGCGGTGCTCGGCGAGTACTTCCTCATCGGCGTCGACCAGGGCCTCGGCATCCTGCTGCTCGCGGCGCAGGCCACGGCGGCGTCGGTCAAGCTCTGGGCGCTGGCCCTGATCTCGGGCGGCATCGCCGGGATCGCCTACTTCGTCATCGGGCGGATCAGCCGACTGGTCACGCCCTGGTCGGCGGGCGACAGCCGCGCCGGAGAGGGGTTCTGATGGCCACGACCCTGCCCACGGGCACCGGCACCCGCGTCACCGCCCCCGCGGTCTCGACCAGCGCCTCCTCGACCGCCCGGTTCGTCCTACGGCGCATCGGCCGCACCGTGCTGACGATCGCGATCTCGGCGGTCATCCTCGGCATCCTGTGGAACCTCGCCATCGTCGTGCTGCAGGCCAACGCGTTCATCGCGAAGACCCCGGCCGACGTGTTCCGTTGGTTCTTCGTCGACTCCGAACTCAGTCGGACCACGGCCGCCGAGAACCGCGTGCACATCGCCGGCCTGCTCGGCGTGACCCTGTGGCACGCCGCGATCGGCTTCGTCTTCGGCGTCGGCGGGTCCCTCGTCGTGGCGGTCGTGTTCACCCTGATCCGCCCGGTCGAGTTCATGTTCATGCCGATCGCCATGCTGCTGCGCACCGTCCCGCTGCTCGCGATGGCACCCGTGATCTACCTCGTGCTGGGCAACGGCATCGTCACCGCCGGCTTCATCGGCGGAGTGGTCGTGTTCTTCCCGTTGTTGGTGAACCTGACCCTCGGCTTCCGCTCGGTCAGCGCCCAGTCGGTCGACCTCATCCGGGTCTACGGCGGGAGCCGGTGGACGATCATGCGCAAGGTCGCGTTCCCCACCGCCCTGCCGTACTTCTTCGCCTCGATGCGCATCGCCGTGCCGGGAGCCATCACCGGCGCGATGCTCTACGAATGGCTGTTCACCTACGAGGGCCTCGGTGCCGCCATCACGGCCGCCAAGTCGCAGTCGCAGTACGGCGAGATCTGGGCGATCGTCGTGCTGATCACCCTCGTCTCGATCGTGCTCTACACGGTCACGACGTTCGTCGAGACGGCGGTGCTCGCGAAGTGGGGCCCCAACGCCGGTAAGGCGACCGCCTCGTGACGCGCCGCGTGCTGGTCGACACCGACACCGGCATCGACGACGCCCTCGCGCTGCTCTGGCTCGCCGCACAACCCGACGTCGAGATCGTCGGCATCACCGCCGTCTACGGCAACTGCGCCGTCGACGACGCCCTGCGGAACGTCGGACACGTGCTGCGGCTCGTCGGGCTCGAGGACGTCCCGGTCGCCCGCGGCGCGGAGGGCCCCCTCGAGGCGGAGGCGCACATCGCGCACTACGTCCACGGTCACGACGGTCTCGGTGACGTCGTCGCCGACCGGCCGCTCCCGCGCGTGCTGCTCGACACCCCGGCGGCCGGACGCCTCGTCGAGGTCGCCCGGGAGTCCCCGGGTGAGATCGACCTGCTCACCCTCGGGCCGCTCACCAACGTGGCCCTGGCGCTGAGGGCCGATCCGCGCCTCCTGACCCTCTTCCGGTCGGTGACGATCATGGGCGGCAGCGGGCCGTTCCCTCCCCTCGGCCGCACGGACATGGTCGACGCGAACGTGCAGAACGACGGCGTGGCCGCGCGGGAGGTCTTCGCCGCCCCGGCGACCTCCCGCCTCATGGTCGGCGTGAACGCGACGTCGCAGGTGATCACCGACGAGTCGCACGTCGCGGCGCTCCGGGGCTCGGGCACGCCGACCGGCACGTTCGCCGCCGACGTCCTGGCGACCTACCTGGACTTCTACCGGAACGCCTGGGGTCGCCGCGTCAGCCCCGTGCACGACGGACTCGCCGCCGCGCTGATGGTCCACCCCGAGTGGATCGCCGACAGCGTCACCGGCCCCGTCGGCATCACGAACGACGGCTTCGCGACCCGCGGCCGGGTGCTGCGCACGGCCGACGGCGCCGAGGTCGACTGGCACCCGGACGGCCCCGTACCGACCGGCGACCCGTCGACCCCCACGACGGCGGTCACCGCCGTCCACACCGACCTCTTCCTCCCGTCGTTCGTCGACGCCCTGATCCACGGAGCCCGCTCGTGACCACCACCTCCCCCGCCGACGCGACCCGCGCCTCCTCGGCTGCCGCCCCCTCACCTGCCGGCGCCGTCGTGCGCGACCTGCGCGCCCTGCCCAAGGGCCACCTGCACCTGCACATGGAGGCGGCGATCCGCCCCGACTCGCTGGCCGACATGGCGGCGGCGTCGGGCGTCGTCGTGCCGATGCCGACCAGCTTCGGCGACTTCAGCGAGTTCAGTGCGACGTACCAGGGCATGCTCGTGGTCCTGGCCGAGAGCGAGAACCTCTTCCGCCTGATCGACGAGGCGGTCGAGGACTGCGCCGTCGAGGGCGTCGCCTACGTCGAGTTCGGGGCGAGCCCGCAGTTCTACGTCGCCACCTTCGGGTCCCTCGACGCCTCGCTGCGGGCGATGCTCGCGGCCTGCGCCGAGAGCGGCGAGCGGTGGGGCGTCGAGGTCGGCCTGATGATCACGGTCGACCGCACCGAGAGCGTCGAGGCCGCGAACGAGCTGGCCCACCTGGCCGCCGCCTACGCCGACCGCGGCGTCGTCTCGCTCGGCCTCGCCAACGACGAGCGCGGCAACCCGGCGGCGCGCTACGAGGAGGCGTTCCGCATCGCCAAGCACGCGGGCCTGCTCTCGACGCCGCACGCCGGCGAGCTCGCCGGCCCGGACCAGATCGAGGAGGCGCTGGACGTCCTCGGTGCCGACCGTGTGCTGCACGGCGTGACGGCCGTGCGGAGCGCACCGCTGATGGCCCGGCTGGCCGCCGAGGGCGTCTGCCTCGACGTGTGCCTCACCTCGAACGTGTTGCTCGCGGTGATCCCGACGATCGAGGACCACCCGCTGAAGCGTCTCGTCGAGGCCGGCGTGCGGTGCTCGATCAACGCCGACGACCCCATCCTGTTCGGGCCGGGCGTCCTGGCCGAGTACGGGCTGGCCCGCACGACCCTCGGCCTGTCCGACGAGCAGCTCGCCGCGTGCGCGCTGAGCTCGATCGAGTGCTCGGGGGCGAGCGACGGACTCAAGGAGCGGGCGGCCGGCGAGATCGCGGCGTGGCTGGCGGCGTGACCCCGCCCATCCGCCGCCTGGTCGTCGAGGGCGCCCACGTCGCGACGGTCGACGCCCACGACACCGAGCACGCCGGCGGGCACGTCGTCGTCGACGGATCGCGCATCGTCGCAGTCGGGCCGGGACCCGCCCCCGCGTGGTGCACCGCCGGGCTGACCCCGCCCGGCCCGGCGGCCGGGTCGGCTCCCGGGCCGGGCGGGCCTGCTTCTGAGACAACCGGGCCGAATGCCGCACCGATCCCGGTCGAGCGCGTCGACGGTCGGGGTCACCTGCTGACCCCCGGCCTGGTCAACACGCACCACCACCTCTACCAGTGGCTGACCCGTGGCATCGCGCAGGACTCCATCCTGTTCGACTGGCTCGTCGCGCTCTACCCGACGTGGGCGCGCCTCGACGAGCCGCTCGTCGAGGCCGGGGCCGCCGCCGCGATCGCCGTGCTCGCCCGGTCGGGGTGCACGACCGTCGGCGACCACCACTACGTCTTCCCGGCCGGGGCCGGCGACCTGCTGGGCGGCATCGTCCGGGCCGCCACGACCGTCGGCGTCCGCCTGCACGCCACCCGGGGTTCGATGGACCTCGGTCGGTCGCAGGGCGGCCTGCCGCCGGACTTCGCCGTCGAGACGACGGACGCCGCGCTGCGCGCCAGCCAGGAGGCGGTGGCGCGGTTCCACGACCCGTCCGGCGACGCGCGGGTCCAGATCGCGATCGCGCCCTGCTCGCCGTTCTCGGTGACGCCCGACCTGCTGCGCGAGGCCGCCGTCCTCGGGCGGCAGCTCGGGGTCCGGCTGCACACCCACGGCTCCGAGACCGTGGAGGAGGACGCGTTCTGCCTCGAGCGGTTCGGCCGCACGCCGACCCAGTACCTGGAGGACCTCGGCTGGCTCGGCGACGACGTCTGGATGGCCCACTGCGTCCACCTCGACGACCACGCGATCGGACGGTTCGCCGCGACGGGGACCGGTGTGGCGCACTGCCCCTCGTCGAACGGTCGTCTCGCCGCGGGCATCGCCCCGATCGCGTCGTTGCTGCGCGCGGGGGCGCCCGTCGGGCTCGGGGTCGACGGTGCTGCGTCGAACGAGTCCGGCCAACTCGGCACCGAGATCCGGCAGGCGGTGCTCTTCGGGCGCCTGCACTCCGGGGCGGACGCGTTCTCGGTCCGGAAGGGCCTGCGCCTGGCGACGATCGGCGGTGCACGCGTGCTCGGACGCGACGCGGACCTCGGCTCGATCGAGGTCGGGAAGCTCGCCGACCTCGCCCTCTGGCGCGTCGACGGGGTCGAGTTCGCGGGCATCGCCGACCCGGTGGCCGCCCTGGGGCTCGCCTCGATGCCGCCGCTGGCCCGGCTCTGGGTCGGCGGCGACGCGGTCGTGGCGGACGGCGAGCTCGTCCACGCGGACCAGGGTCTGCTCGCCGAGGGCGCGGCCCGGGCGTCGGCGGAGCTGCGCGCCCGCGTCTGACGCGACCCGCGCCTCCTGCGCCTCTTGCGCCTCATGCGCCTCTCGCGCCCGTCGGCGTGAGGGCACGACCCGCCCGACCCGCGCGACCCGCCACGAAGTAAACACTCCGCCACGACATCTCGTGGCGGAGTGTTTACTTCGTAGCGGCGTAGCGGCCGACGCCTTCGAACAGACGGCCCGACAACGACGAAAGCCCCTCGCGAGGAGGGGCTTTCGGTGGTTCTGGTGGATCTGAGGGGACTCGAACCCCTGACCCCCTGCATGCCATGCAGGTGCGCTACCAGCTGCGCCACAGACCCAGAACTGTTGCCCTTCGGAGGTTTTCACCCCGCCGGAAGCAACTCGTCTACATTACTACATTTTTTCCGGCCGCAAGTTCACCCCGACGTCAGAGGTGACGCAGGTACCCCTCGGGTCCTTCAAGGAACGCCCGCCAGTGGCGCACGAGGTCGAGATCGGCCCACTCGACCGCCCGCACCCCGTGGTCGCCCACCTCGAGGATGCGAGCCCCGGGCAGGGCCGTCAGGACGGGTGAGTGAGTGGCGCAGACGACCTGCCCGCCCGTCTCGACGACGTCGGCCAGCGTGCCCATCAGGCGCAGGCACGAGCTGAAGGACAACGCGGCTTCGGGCTCGTCGAGAAGGTACAGCCCCCGACCGTCGACGTGGCTGTCGAAGGCCTGGAGAAAGCTCTCGCCGTGACTGACGTCACGGAACGCCGGATCACCGGGCTCGAACCGCCGGAACATGTCGAGAGCCGTTTCGGATCGCAGGAAGTACCCCCGGGCCGCCGTGCCCGTCAGCCGCGCACCCATCGGCGTCCGGTCGAGCTTCATCACGCGCCCGAGCGCGGATTTATCTAGCGGCGACGACCACCGCGAATCGCTGCGACCGCCCCGCAGGTCGACGCCCCAGGCCTCGGCCAGCGCCTCGACGACGGTCGACTTGCCGCTGCCGTTCTCACCCACGACGAACGTCACCGCGCGATCGAGAGCGAGCCCCTCGCCGATCAGCGACCGCACGACGGGCACCGTGAAGGGCCACTGGTCGCGGTCGGGGACGAGTGCCTCGGGGACTCGAACGCGCTCGACGATCACACCCTCAGCCTGTCATCCAACACCGACACCAGCCAGCACCGACACCGACTCACTCGGCGCGCGGCTCTCGGCCACGAGCCCCGAGAAGACGCGACATGCCGCTCACCTTGGGGGTGAGCGGCATGTCGCGACGTCCCGCCGATGCGGCGAAACAGAGGAGGCGCGGGGCGGTCAGGCCTCGGCCGGCGCGTCGGCCGTGGCCTCGGCCGGTGAGGTGGCCGACTCGGCCAGCACGTCGAGCGGGATCGTCGGGCAGTCGCTCCAGAGGCGCTCGAGCGCGTAGTACTGACGGTCCTCGTCGTGGAAGACGTGGGCGACGACGTCACCGAAGTCGAGCAGGACCCAGCGACCCTCGGCACGGCCCTCACGGCGGAGGGTCTTGACGCCGGCCTCGAGCATCTTGTCCTCGATCTCGCCGGCGATGGCGACCACGTTGCGTTCGCTGCGGCCGGTGGCCAGCAGGAACACGTCGGTCAGGGGCAGGGGGCCGGACACGTCGAGGGCGACGAGGTCGTCGGCCTGCTTGTCGTCGGCCGCGCGTGCGGCGATCTGCAGCAGCTCGATGGCACGAGGGGTGGCTGTCACGTGTTCCTTAGGGGGTAGGTGGTGATGCGGGCCGACCGGGGTCGGTTCGGGTGGGTCGGGCCTCAGCCCAGCACCCCGGTGGCGAAGCCACCGATGATCAAGCCGATGATACCGAGGCCCACGACGCCGCCCGAGATGCCGAGGATCAGCGGCAGGTGGTTGCCCTTGGGCTGCGACGCGGCCAGCACGACGGCGCGGGTGGACGTGTGCGTGCTGATGGCCCGGCTGGCGCGCACGGGCTCGGCGTCGCTCGACGCCTGCTCGGCGTCGCCCTGCTCGAGGATGCGGTCCATGTCGGAGTTGTCGATGCGTGCCTGCGAGCCGGTCGACGCCAGGCTGCGCGGCAGGTCGATCGAGCCCGTGATGATGATCTCGCCGGTCGCGTTCAGCGCACCGGTCACGTCGGCGACCTGCGCGTCGGTGAGGATCAAGGCGTTCTGCTGACCGGTGCTGGTGCCGAGCTGGCGGCCCGGGACGGACTCGGCGTCGGGCTCGTCGGACTGGGTGGACCAGTGGCCGGACGGGACGACGGGCGCGGCGTCGGACGAGTCGTCGCGCTGGTCGCGTGACGGACCGACGCCGGACGGTCGCGGCGCCGACGACACGGGACGGGACGGGGCAGGAGGCGCACTCGGCGAGTCCTGTCCGCTGCGGTCCTGCTCGTCGGACAGGGCGAACGGGAACACCGTCGGCGTCGACGTCGGGGTGGGGGTCGAGGACACCGGGGTCGCCGCGCCGGTCGCACCCGTGCGTCGGGGCCCGGGGACGTCGTCCGACGAGTCGTCGTCGTCCGACGGGTCGACGTCCGACACGGCGGACGGCACGGGGGCCGAGGCGGGACGGAGCGCCGCAGAGGCCGGCGCGGACGCACCGGGCGCAGAGGCCGGTCGGTCGGCGGCCGGGGCGATCTCGTCGACGGTGTTGAGCGCGTCGGCCAACGGACGACGGGGTTCGGGAGCCGGTGCCTGCAGAGGCACCGGGGAGGCGTCGCGGCTCTGGCTCGCGTCGCGCAGGGCGCGCATCTGGCGGCGGGTCAGGCCGGTGCCGGGGTCGACGACCGAGCCGGGTGCGGGGGGCGGCACGTCGCGCAGGGCGGCAGCCGACGGCACGGGAGTCGGCATCGGCACGTCACCCGTGGGGGTGGTCGCGGGCCGCGGGGCGGGAGCGGACGTCGAGGCCGGCACCACGGGCACGGCACCGGTGATGGCCTGACCGGCCTCGCGGGCTCGCTCGAGGTCGCGGATCTGTCGCCGGGTGAGGGGCGGCTGACCGTCGGACGTGCTCATGAAACGCTCCGATACAGATGGTGCTTGGAGATGTACTGGACGACGCCGTCGGGGACCAAGTACCACACCGGAAAGTCTCGACCCACCCGGGCGCGGCAATCGGTCGACGAGATGGCCAGTGCGGGGACTTCGAGCAAGCTTACGTCGCTCTCGGGCAAACCGCTAACGCTGAGGTCGTGGCCCGGCCGGGACACGGCGACGAAGTGGGCGAGGTCCCAGAGCTCTTGGACGTCTTTCCAGTCTAGGATCTGGGCGACGGCGTCGGCGCCGGTGATGAAGAAGAGCTCGGCCGTCGGACGGAGGCGTCGGATGTCGCGCAGGGTGTCGATCGTGTAGGTCGGCCCCTCGCGGTCGACGTCGACGCGGCTGACCGTGAAGGTCGGGTTCGACGCCGTGGCGATGACCGTCATGAGGTAGCGGTGCTCCGCCTCGCTGACCTCGGGTTTCATCCACGGTTGACCGGTCGGCACGAAGACGACCTCGTCGAGGTGGAACGACTGCGCGACCTCGCTGGCCGCGACCAGGTGCCCGTGGTGGATCGGGTCGAACGTGCCGCCCATGATGCCGACGCGGGGTCGCCTGACGCCCTCGCCGTCGGGCACGGTGGCGCCCGCCACGACCATCTCGCCGACCTCGGCGGTCAGTGGTTCTCGGGGTGACCGAACTCGTCGATCGGACCGTCGTGGTGGTCGAGCTTGTTCGCCTTGCGCAGCGAACGGTTGGCGACGTCGCGGTAGCTGAACACCACGTAGCCGAGGACGAGGAACGCGACGGCGAAGACACCGGCGATGACGGGTGCCGGCGCGATCAGCGGTGCGAGTTCTTCGTGGGCTTCGGCGAGCAGCAGCGAGGCGTCGAGCATGGGTTCTCCCGTTCAGGCGGTGACGATCGTCGGCCAGTCTACCCGCGGACCTGGCCCTGACCCCGCACGACCCATTTGGTGCTCGTGAGTTCGGCGAGCCCCATCGGTCCGCGGGCGTGGAGCTTCTGGGTCGAGATGCCGACCTCGGCCCCGAAGCCGAACTCGCCGCCGTCGGTGAAGCGGGTCGAGGCGTTGACCATGACGACGGCGCTGTCCACCTCGGCCAGGAACCGCTCGGCGGTCACCAGGTCGTTGGTCACGATCGACTCGGTGTGGTGCGTCGACCAGCGGGCGATGTGCGCCATGGCCTCGTCGACGTCGGCCACCACCCGGACGGCGAGGTCGAGACCCATGTACTCGGTCGCCCAGTCGTCCTCGGTCGCCGGGACCCCGTCGGGGAAGACCTCGAGCGTCCGTTCGTCGCCGTGGATCGTCACCCCGGAGGCGCGCAGGGCACCCAACACCGGCGGCAGCAGGCGTTCCGCCGCCTCGCGGTGGACGAGCAACGTCTCGAGGGCGTTGCACACGCTCGGACGCTGCACCTTGGCGTTCTGGACGATGTCGACGGCCCAGCCCTCGTCGGCGCTCGCGTCGAGGAAGACGTGCACGACCCCGGCACCGGTCTCGATGACGGGGACCGTCGACTCGCGGACCACGGTGTCGATCAGCTCGGCGCTGCCCCGGGGGATCAGGACGTCGACCAGCCCGCGGGCCCGCATGAGGTCGGCGGCCCCGTCGCGGCCGAACTCGTCGATGGTGACGACGGCGTCGGCCGGCAGCCCCACCTCGGCGAGGGCCTCGCGCATCACCTCGACCAGCACGCGGTTGGACTGCTGCGCCGCGCTGCCGCCGCGCAGGACGGCCGCGTTGCCGCTCTTCAGGGCGAGCGCGGCGATGTCGACCGTCACGTTGGGCCGGGCCTCGTAGATGGCTCCCACCACGCCGAACGGCACGCGGACCTGGTCGAGGCGCAGCCCGTTCGGCAGCACCTTGCCCCGCACCGACTCGCCGACCGGGTCGACCAGCGAGGCCACCAGCTCGGTGGCGGCCGCGAGCCCGGCCAGTCGTCCGGAGTCGAGCCTCAGGCGGTCCTGGAGCGATGCGCCGACGCCGTTCTCGCGCGCATTCGCCAGGTCGAGCTCGTTCGCCGCGACGATCCGGTCGACGTTGGCCAGCAGGGCGGCGGCGACGGCGCGCAGACCCGCGTCCTTGCGGTCGGCCGTCGCGGTGGCGAGCACGCGGGAGGCGGCCTTCGCGGCGGTCAGCTTGTCGGTGAGCGACGGGGCCGGGGCATCGATGAGCGACATGCACGAAGCCTATGCGCCGCTCCCCCGTCCCGCGAGACCGCTCCGGCGGTCACCGCGGCGGCGCGGACGCCCCCGGGGAGGCGCGGGTCAGTCGGGTCGCCCGCCCGCGGTCCCTGGCTCCCCCGCCGCAGGTCCCGACCCCGCGACTCCCGCCGCCTCGAAGAAGGTGCCGACCTGCTCGCCCGCGAGGGCCCGGGCGACGTTGGCGGCGCTCGTCACGAGGACGGGGGTGCCGGCCTCGGCCGCGAACCGGGCGGCCGCGACCTTCGTGCCCGCGCCTCCGGTGCCGACGCCGGCCGCACCGGCCGCGCCGAAGGTGACCCCGGCGAGGTCGTCGCCGAAGGGCACGTCGACGAGGGCGACGGCGCCGGGTTCGTGCGGCGGGCGGGTGTACAGGGCGTCGACGTCGCTGAGCAGGACGAGGGCGTCGGCACCGACCAGCTGCGACACCAGCGCCGCGAGCCGGTCGTTGTCGCCGAAGCGGATCTCGTGGGTGGCGACCGTGTCGTTCTCGTTGACGATCGGCAGGATGCGCAGCTCGAGCAGGCGCTCCATGGCGCGCTGGGCGTTGCTGCGGTGCGTTGGGTTCTGCATGTCCCCGGCGGTCAGCAACACCTGCCCCGCCACGATGCCGTAGCGGCGCAGGCTCTGCTGGTACCGGTAGATCAGGACGTTCTGCCCGACGGCGGCGGCCGCCTGCTGGGTCGCGAGGTCGGTCGGGCGGGAGTCGACGCGCAGGTGCGGCAGGCCCGTGGCGATGGCCCCGGACGAGACGAGCACGACCTGGGCACCCCGCCCGTAGGTCGCGGCGAGGGCGTCGACCAGCGGCTCGATCTGTCCGGCGTTCTCACCGCTGATCGACGACGAGCCGACCTTGACCACGATGCGGCGGGCCGTGCCGAGGCCGGCGCGGTCGACGACGCCCCCGGTCACGCCCGCTCGTCGCCTTCGACGTCGTCGCCCTCTTTCACGAGGAACCCTTCGTCGTCGGTCCACAGGCCGGCGGCGCGTTCGCGCTGCAGTTCGGCGCGGGCCTCGGCCTTGGCGTCCATGCGCTCGAAGTACTCCTCGCGGCGCTGGTTGCGGGTCGGGCGGTCGTTCTGGATCAGGCGCGGGTCGGTGCCGCGGGCGCTGGTCATCAGCTCGGCCGTCGAGGTGAGGGTGGGCTCCCAGTCGAAGACGATGCCGCCCTCGGGGCCGATGACGACCGTCGAACCGGCCTGCGCACCGGCCTTGAACAGGGCGTCCTCGACGCCGATGGCGTTGAGCCGGTCGGCGAGGTAGCCCACGGCCTCCTCGTTGTTGAAGTCGGTCTGCACGACCCACCGCTCGGGCTTCTGGCCCAGGATGCGGTAGACGTTGCCGTAGGTGCCGCCCTCGACCCTGATGACGAAGGGCTTCTCGTTGACGGCGCGGGGGCGCATGACGATGCGAGGAGGCGCGGGTCGCGCCGCGATCTCGGCGCGGCTGGCCTCGACGACCTCGGCCAGGGCGAAGGACAGGTTGCGCAGGCCCTCGTGGCTCACGGCGGAGATCTCGAAGACGCGGTAGCCGCGGGCCTCGAGCTCGGGCGTGACGAAGTCGGCCAGCTCGCGACCGTCGGGCACGTCGACCTTGTTGAGCGCGATCAGCTGCGGGCGGTCGAGCAGCGGCTTCTGGCCGTCGGGGACGGGGTACGCCTCGAGCTCGCGGAGGATGACGTCGAGGTCGGTCAACGGGTCGCGGCCCGGGTCGAGCGTCGCGCAGTCGAGCACGTGCAGCAGGGCCGAGCAGCGCTCGACGTGGCGGAGGAACTCGAGCCCGAGGCCCTTGCCCTCGCTGGCCCCCTCGATCAGCCCGGGGACGTCGGCGACCGTGTAGCGCGTGTCACCCGACTCGACGACGCCGAGGTTGGGGTGCAGCGTCGTGAAGGGGTAGTCGGCGATCTTCGGCTTGGCGGCCGAGAGCGCGGCGACGAGGCTCGACTTGCCGGCGGACGGGTAGCCCACGAGCGCGATGTCGGCGACGACCTTGAGTTCGAGCAGGACGTCTCCGGCCCAGCCGGGGGTGCCCAGCAGGGCGAAACCGGGCGCCTTGCGCTTGGTCGACGAGAGGGCCGCGTTGCCGAGGCCCCCGATGCCGCCCTCGGCGGCGACGTAGCGCATTCCCGGTTCGACCATGTCGATCAATTCGACGCCGTCGGCGGACTTGACGACGGTGCCGACCGGCACGACGAGCTCGAGGGTCTCGCCGTTGGTGCCGGCCCGGTGGTCGCCCATGCCGAAGCCGCCGTTGTCGCTCGAGCGGTGCGGTGCACGGTGGAACCCGAGCAGCGTCGTGACGCCGCTGTCGCTGACGATGACGACGTCGCCGCCGTGACCGCCGTTGCCGCCGTCGGGGCCGGCCAGCGGCTTGAACTTCTCGCGCTTGACGGACACGCAGCCGTTGCCGCCGTTGCCGGCGCGGAGGTGGAGGGTCACTTGGTCGACGAATGTGGCCATGAGGTGCTTGATCTCTTTGTCTGTGCGTGCCGGTGCGAGCTGCCCGGGTCAAACACGTCTGGGGCGAGCAGGATGCTCGCCCCAGACGGTGCGACCCGCGAAGGGCCGCCGATGCGGGTCGTGTGCCGACGCCGCGTGGTGGTGCTAGACCGTCGCCGTCGCGGAGGCGACGATGTTGACGACCTTGCGGCCGCCCTTGGCGCCGAACTCGACCGAACCGGGGGCGAGGGCGAAGAGGGTGTCGTCGCCGCCGCGGCCGACGTTGACGCCGGGGTGGAAGTGGGTGCCGCGCTGGCGGACGATGATCTCGCCGGCGAGGACGACCTGGCCGCCGAAGCGCTTCACGCCGAGGCGCTGTGCGTTCGAGTCACGACCGTTGCGGGTGGACGATGCGCCCTTTTTGTGTGCCATGTGTTCTCAGCCCCTGGTTCAGTTGATCGAGGTGATCTTGACGCGGGTCAAGTCGGCACGGAAGCCCATGCGACGCTTGTAACCGGTCTTGTTCTTGTAGTTCTGGATGACGATCTTCGGGCCGCGCAGGTCGTTCAGCACCTCGGCGGTCACGGTGATCCCTGCCAGGGCGTCGGCGGCGGAGGTGACGGTGTCACCGTCGACGTGCAGCACGGCGGGGAGGGTGATGGAGTCGCCTTCGGCGGCCTTGAGGCGGTCGAGGGTGAAGATCGTGCCGACCTCGACCTTCTCCTGCCGACCACCGGCGCGCACGACTGCGTAGACCATGTCTGTTCCTTAAGAGTTGGGGTGTCCGGCACGACGCGGCCTCGAGCCAGCGCGCACCAACCGCCCATCGTACAGGGGGCCGCTGGGGCCGTCAACGCGTCCTCCGACGAGCGCCGCGCCTCCTCCGTCCACGACCCCCGCACCGGCAGGCGGACCGACGACTAACATCCAGGGCGTGATCCTGATCGACGAGGCCGTGTGGCCGGCCCACGACACGCTGTGGGCACACCTGGTGAGCGACGACTCGTACGACGAGTTGCACGCCTTCGCCGCCCGTCACGGCATCCCCCGCCGCGGGTTCGACCACGATCACTACGACGTGCCCGAGTCCCGACGGGCCGAGTTGATCGCCGGTGGGGCCGTCGCCGTGACCGGCCTCGACCTCGCCCGCCGTCTCGAACGCAGCGGGCTGCGGGTGTCCCAGCGGGTCAAACGCGGCCTCACGGCCTGACCGGTTCCGTCCGCCCCGGCCCGCAGGCGCGGTCACCAACTCGTGTCGAAGCCCTCGTAGCTGGCCACGACCGCGCCCGAGGCGATCTCGACGATGGTGGTCGTGACCCCGTCGGCCACGGGGTCGATCGTGTACGAGTAGTCGGTCGGCGTCGTCGCGTCCCCGACCGACTGGACCGCCAGGTACTGCCCGTTCGGGGAGACGTCGAAGCCCTCGATCACACCGGATGCGCTCGGGGGCTGCCAGAGCGTCCGTGACGTGGCACCGTCGTCGGCGACGACGAGCGTCCGGTACGTGAGCCCGTCGTCGGACGGGACCGACACCTGCTGCACGACGTGGCGGGAGTCGAGGGCCACCAGCGGCCCGGCGAACGGGAGGACGCCGTCGACCGGGGCGGGGGCACGGGGGCGCTCGTCCCCCGTGGCGAGGTCGACGACCATGGAGGCGATCGCCGACGCGGCGATCAGCGTGGTGCCGTCGAGCGACACCCCCTGCAAGAGCGAGTACGTCCCCACGGGCCGCACGGGGTCCACTCCCGAGAGGTCGATGACGCTCACCGAGTCGTCGACGGCCTGGACGACGACGTCGTCCTCACCCGGCACGAAGGCCCAGTCGGTGGGTTCGACGGGCTGCCCGGACAGGCCGAGGACCGGGGCCACCGCCCGCTCCCCCTGCAGTGGCAGCGTGTACAACGTGTCGACGTCCGAACCGGTCGGACGGAACGAGAACGCCAGCGTCGTCGTGGCACGGTCGGCCGCGAAGCGGGTGATCAGGCCAGGGGCCTCGGGCACGGGCAGGGTCTCGACGGCGGCCCCGTCGAGCGACACGAGGCTGAGGCTGCTCTGCGTCCCGTCGTCCGTCACGACCGCGACGGCCGAGTCGAACACCTCGTAGGCCTGGATGCGCGGCGCGGACCAGACGGTCGTCCTGTCCGAGCCCCGGAGCCCGGCCCGTTCGATGCGGTCGTCGGCCCCGGACGTGCCGCGCACGAGCCGGTACGCCGTCGCCGGGGGCGTGCTGAATCGCGCCTCCAGGGACGAGGTCTGTCGCTGGTAGACGCTCGAGACCCCGTCGACGCGGACGTGGTAGTCGGTGTCGTACGCGAGCCGGCCCGTGAAGGTCACGGCGACCACGTCACCCGACGTCTGCACCGTGAAGGCCGCCGCGGGCGTCACGACCACCTGCGAGGCGTCGACGTGCGCGAGCGCCTGGTTGGCGAACACCCGCAGCTGCTGGCCGGGACGCTCGACCACGGCCGTCGTGTCGACCTGCGTCTCGCCGGCCTTGGGACCCTGGAAGTAGGTCAGCCCCACGAAGGCGGCACAGACCACCGCGAGGACGGTGACGACGGCGATCCATCGCGTGCGCCAGCGGGCACCGGCCTCACGGGCGTCCTGCTCGGTGAGGAACACGGGGTCGGACGCGAACGGATCGGGCGTGGCCGCGCCTCCCGTCGTGCCCCGGCCCCGTCCGCCCTCAGTAGAGGTACGGGTCACTGGGCTGTCCCACGGTGGTGACGTCGTCGGGCACGAGGGCGACGGGGTCCTGGCTCGAGCTGCTGCGGTTGGTGTCGAAGCCGCCCGTGACCTCGACCCAGTCGTCGGCGGCGACCTGGTCCTGCCACCCCGGCAGGTAGACGGGCACGCCGACGGGCTGGGCGTCGACCGCGCAGCACGTGATCACGAAGCGCGACACGTAGAACACGTCGTCGGGGTCGGTGTCGGACGGCGTGACGAACCCGACGACGTCGGCGGTCTTGCCCTCGTAGAACGCGAGGTCGGTCGTCTGCCGCAGCAGGCCGGCCCAGTCGAGGACGCTGAACGACCGGTAGGCGTCCGAGGAGGCGCTGGTCGCGTCGGCCACGGTCGTGCGGTCGAGCGCCGCGGTGGACGAGTTGACGTCGCGCTGGCCGGCCGTGGCGCTGGTGAGGGTGGCCGGGGGCAGGGCGACGACGGCGATCGCGATGGCGGCGGTGACGGCGACGCCCGCCGAGAAGGCGAGACGTCGGGCGCCGGTGGCGACCGGCCGACGCCGGCGCGGCCGGAGGCCGTCCTCGACCGCGGGCACCTCGGCCGCGTCGAGGCGGCCGTCGTGGCCGTGCTCGGTCCCGGGATCGTGGTCGTGGCCGTCGTGCGCGTCGTCGCCCCGGACCGGTGAGAACGCCAGCGTGGCCAACGACAGCGTCATGCCGATGAGGATCATCACGACCGTGAAGACGTCGTACCGGGGGTGGATGTACAGCACGAGCTGCCCGGTCGCGGCGAGCCAGAGGGTGGCGACGCCGACGACGAGCGTCAGCAGCACCCCTTGCCACCGGTCGAGCAGTCGGCGCCAGGGGCGAGGAGCAGGGCTAGGCGACATAGTTGACCACCAGTCCGATCGCGGCACTGGTCAGGGCCACCACGAGGGTGACCTGCCCGAGCACCTTGGGTGTGTAGGTCGTCCGCAGCAGGGCCAGCATCTTGACGTCGATGATGGGGCCGAAGACGAGGAAGGCGGCGATGCCGCCGGGCATGAACGTCGAGGCGAACGGCAGCACGAAGAACGCGTCGACGTTCGAGCAGATCGAGATGACGAAGGCCAGCACCATCATCGCCAGCACCGACCAGACCGGGTTGCTGCCGAGCGTGACGAGCACCGACCGCGGAACGATCGTCTGGATCGCGCCCGCGATGGCCGCGCCGATGAACAGCGCGGGCATCATGGTCGACATCTCGCGGCGGAACAGGTCGACGCTCTTCGCCGTGCGACCCCGGCCGTGCGCATGGCCGTCGTCGACCCGGCACTCGGCCGCGAACGAGGAGGTCAGCAGGCTCTGCTGGTTCGGGTGCTTGCTGAACAGCCAGCCGATCAGGTTCGCGATGACGAACCCACCGATCAACCGGGCCACGAGGATGCCGTCGTCCCACCCGAACGCCTGGTGCGTGGTGATGATGGTGATCGGGTTGAGGATCGGCGCCGCGAGCAGGAAGGTCATCGACTCGGACACCGTGAAGCCCTTGAGCACGAGCCCCCGCGCCAAGGGCACGTTGCCGCACTCGCAGACGGGCAGGAACATGCCGAGGAACGAGATGACCGCGCGACGGGGCAGCCCCCGCTTCGGCAGCCACGACGAGAAGAACGCCTGCGGCAGCCACTCCTGCACGATGATCGACAGGACGATGCCGAGCAGGACGAACGGCATCGACTCGACGATGACGCTGATGGTCAGCGTGACGAAGTCCTGCAGCGCGTTCGGCAGCAGGCCCGGGCCGAGGAGGGGCGAGGCGAGGCGGACCGCCACGAGCACGGCGAGCACGAGCCCACCGGCCACGAGCAGCGGGACGCGCGACGGTGCCCGACGAGCACGCCGTCCGGCGCCGTGCCCGGCGTGGTCGATGCGCTCCCGGACGGGAGCGCTCACCGGTCGTCCTCGTTCGGACCGGCCGGGGGCGCGAAGCGCGACCAGTCGTCCGGTGCGGGGGCCGGGTGCGACGGCACGACGGGGCGCTCGGGCGGGACGACGGGGGCCGACGGCGCCGCGGCGACGGTCGTCGGGAGGCGGGTGGAGCGATCGCCCCGGACGGCAGGAGGCGCGACGTCGTCCTCGACGTCGCCCGCGTCGTCACCCTCCCCGGCCTCGGCGACCCGGGGCGCGGGCTCGACCGCCCAGACCTCGTCGCCGTGGCCGCCGCCCAGCCACAGCCGGGCGAGCACGGCCCCGGCCACGAGCAGGGCGGTGTCGACGATGCCCGCCGACAGCGGGATGGTCGTCAGGTAGAGCGCGAGGTTCACCCATGTGCCGCCGTCGATCGAGAGCACGATGCCCGGCACGATCCCGACGACGGCCAGCGCGAGGGTTCCCGCGCCGCCCGCGACCACGGCGTGGCGGACGACCGTCCGGAGGTCGGACCGCGGCGTCAGCGGCCTGATCGTGGCGAGCACGACGAACGAGGCGACGTAGAACGGGAACGGGTAGAGCACGAAGCTGCCGAGGAACTGCCCGACCGGCGTCGCGACGAACCCGCTGGGGAACGCCGTCACCGAGAAGCCGACCGCCGAACCGACGAGTGCGACGAGGCCGAGGGCGAAACGCGCCACCAGCACGACGACCAGGGCCGTGGCCGCCACGAGCAGGCGCTCGCGTCCCTCCGGCCCGGAGGCCGAGACGGACGCAGCCCGGAGCCTCGACCTGACGGTCGGGGTTCCGGGCTGGGTCAGAGGCACGCAGTCACCCTAGACGACCTACAGATCGTCGGAGCTGACCCCCACGCCGAGGATGAACGGACCGGACTCGCCGGTCGTCGTCGGCTCGACCGGAGCCGCTGCGGTCGTGCCCTGGCTGGAGGCGCGGCGCGAACGCGAACGCCCCTGCCCGGGCTGCTTCGGCTCGGGCAGCGCACCCAGCACCGAGTCGAGCAGCTGCTCGGCGTCCTGGCTGCTGATGCGACGCGGCTCGCGACGCGTGGTCGCGACGGGGATGTCGAGGATCGCGACCGTGGCGTCCGGGGTCGAGACCGTGGCCGACGACCGGCGACGCTCCGTGGCCTTGGCGACCGGAGCCTCCGTGGGCTCGTCGACGGGTGCGGCCACGGCGGCGGCCGGAGCCGACCGCTCGGCCGGGGCGGCCGCGGGGACCTCGATCACACCGGCGCTCGAGTCGGCAGGAGCGGACTCGGCGGGCGACGACACGGCAGGAGCCGACTCGGCGGCGTCCTCGCCGGTCTCGCGCGCGGCACGTGACGATCCACGGCGACCTTTGCGGCCCGAACGCCCGCGACGGCCTTCGTCGGCCTGGTCACCGGCTGCCTCGGCGGCCGGCTCGGCCTTCGTGGCACTCGCGGCGGCGGCGTCGATGGCGGCCTCGACCGCCGCGGCGGCCTGGCTGGCCGCGTCGTCGTCCTTGGCGCCGCCTTCTTCGGCATGGGCGATGGTGCTCGCCGCGATGCGCGAGAGAGCGTTCTTCACGTCGTCGGTGATGGCGTGCGTACCCGTCGTGGGGTGAGCCCCACCGGTCGGCGCCGAGGGGCCGCCGCGACCGGACTGCGGCGCGGTGCCGGCACCGGCGCCCGTGTTGTGGCCGTTGCCGCCCGACTTGCCGGACCCGCCGGCCTGGCCGCCACGTCGGCGGTCGCCCTGCTGGCCGCCCTTGCGGGGCTGCTGTTCTTGGACGCGCGCGGCGCTGCCGGCCTCGGAGAACGACTCGGCCAGGCCGAGGCCCAACTTCTTGCGCGTCATCTGGACGAGCCCGAGCGACGTGACCTCGGCCACCTGGTGCTTGGTGCGGTCGCGGCTGAGGCACTCGACCAGACGACGCAGCACGAGGTCACGGTTGGACTCGAGCACCATGTCGATGAAGTCGACGACGATGATGCCGCCGATGTCGCGGAGGCGCAGCTGACGGACGATCTCCTCGGCGGCCTCGAGGTTGTTCTTCGTGACCGTCTCTTCGAGGTTTCCGCCGGAACCGACGAACTTGCCGGTGTTGACGTCGACGACGGTCATCGCCTCGGTGCGGTCGATGACGAGGGAACCGCCCGAGGGCAGCCAGACCTTGCGGTCGAGCGCCTTCTCGATCTGCTCGTTGAGGCGGTACTCGTCGAACGCGTCCTTGTCACCCTCGTAGCGCTTGACGCGGTCCATGAGGTCGGGCGCCACCGCCGAGAGGTACGACTGCAGCGTCTCGAACGCCTCGTCGCCGTCGATGACCATCTCGTGGAAGTCCTCGTTGAAGACGTCGCGCACGATTTTGATCAGCAGGTCGGGCTCGGAGTGCAGCTGGTTCGGGGCGTTGCCCGCCGCGACCTTCTTCTCGATGTCGGCCCACTGGTTGGTGAGGCGCTTGACGTCGAGGGTCAGCTGCTCTTCGGTCGCGCCCTCGGCCGCCGTGCGCACGATGACGCCGGTGTTCTCCGGGAGGGCCTCTTTGAGGATCTTCTTCAGACGCGCGCGCTCGGTGTCGGGCAGCTTCCGGCTGATGCCGTTCATCGAGCCGTTGGGCACGTAGACGAGGTAGCGGCCCGGCAGTGAGATCTGGCTCGTGAGACGGGCGCCCTTGTGGCCGACGGGGTCCTTTGTGACCTGGACGAGCACGCGGTCACCGGGCTTGAGGGCCAGCTCGATGCGACGGGGCTGGTTGCCCGTCGACAGGGAGTCCCAGTCGACCTCGCCCGAGTAGAGCACGGCGTTCCGACCGCGTCCGATGTCGACGAAGGCGGCCTCCATGCTGGGCAGCACGTTCTGGACGCGACCGAGGTAGACGTTGCCGATCAACGACACGTTCTGCGCCTTGGCGACGTAGTGCTCGGCCAGGGTGCCGTCCTCCATGACGCCGATCTCGATGCGGTCGCCCGACGAGCGGACGATCATCTTGCGGTCGACGCTCTCGCGACGGGCGAGGAACTCGGCCTCGGTGATGACGGTGCGACGGCGTCCCGCGTCCCGGCCGTCGCGACGACGCTGCTTCTTCGCCTCGAGACGCGTGGAGCCCTTGATGCGCTGCGGCTCGGTGATGAGCTCGGCCTGACGCGGGGCACGGTCGCGGTCGCGACCACGGGGCTCGGAGTCGCGCTCCTCGCGGTCCTGCGAGCGGCCGCGCTGGCGGCGACGCGAGGCGGGCTGCTGCTCGCGGTCGTCGCGCTCGTCACGGTCGTCGCGGTCGTCGTCGTCGCCCTCACGGTCGTCGTCCCACGAGTCGTCGCGGTCGTACCGGTCGTCACGGTCGTCGCGCTGTCGTCGACCGGGGCGGGCCGGCAGGACGGTGATCTCGGGTGCGTGGAAGATCAACGACGTCGTCGTGAGGTTCGCCGGGATCGGCGACGCCCCGTCGGTCGTCTCGTCGTCGGCCGTCGCGTCGGCGGCCCGTGACGGCTGGGTCGCCGCGGCGACGAACGCCTCGGCGACGGCGTCGGTCTCGCCCTGCTGGGAGGTCGGGGCCTGGGCCGCGACCTGCTCGTCGGTGGTCTCGGTCTCGTGGGTCACGGGTGATGCCTCCTGGGCGTCGTCTGTCGTCCGGACGGGTGAAGGGAGTGCTGCCTGCTGCCTGGCGGGGGCCGTCGCCGGGGCGGCGTCGACCGCTGCCTGGCGAGCCCTGAGGCCTGCGAACAATCCCCTTCTCTTCTTCGGACGTCCGTCGTTGTCTGTGTTGTCGTTCACCACTTGCGGTGCGCTCCTCGCCCCGCCGAGGCCATGCCGTCGGCAGGAATTCTCGTGTCGTGGCCGGGCGGTGACGTGGCACCTGCCCCTGACCACCGCGCCCTCTCACGGCGCGCCTTGTCGGACACGTCACGTTCGGTCACCCGGGGGTGTCGACCGACCTGCGGTCGTCGCCCTCGATGTCGTTCGTCGACGTGCTGTTCTTCGTGTCGCCTTGCTGGTTCGGAACTGGCCATCCGACGATGAGCGCCTGCGCTCTGGCCCGGATTCCGCTCGACCTGGTCGACCACGCGATCTCTCGCGTGACGACGACGGCCGGCACTGCCCGGTAAGCCTGGATCTCGGGGCCTGGGCCCCACGACTGGCTCGATTATCGCACGCCCACGTCGGTCCGGGGTCAAAGCGGACGCCCCGACGGCCCGTGCGATACTGCTGGACGTGACCGTCGAGACGCCTCGGGCCGTGACCCTGCCCACCGGCCGCACCCCGTTCGTCGCGGCCGTGCTGCTCGTCGTCGCCGGTCTCGGCGGACTCGTGGGGGCCTTCGCCCTGACCCTCGACAAGTTCCGGCTGCTCGAGAACCCGGGCGCGGCGCTCGGCTGCGACGTCAACCCGTTCGTGGGCTGCTCACCCGTCATCAACAGCTGGCAGGCCTCGCTCTTCGGCTTCCCCAACCCGATCCTCGGCCTGATCGGCTTCGCGGCCCCCGTGGCGGTGGGCCTGGGCCTGCTCGCCGGTGCGCGCTTCGCCCGGTGGTTCTGGCTGGCCTTCAACCTCGGACTGCTGCTCGCCTGGATCTTCATCACCTGGCTCTTCACCCAGACCGTGTTCGTCATCGGCGCGCTCTGCCCGTGGTGCATGCTCGTCTGGCTCTTCACCATCCCGCTGTTCTGGGTCTTCACGGTGTGGGGCGCGGCTCGCGGCGTCACCGTCCCCGACGGGCCGCTCCGACGTGCGGCGGCACGCTTCCTCCCCTACTCGTGGGTGCTGCCGGTGCTCAACTACATCGTCGTCGCCACGACCATCGTCGTCGTGTTCCCGTTGCTGCTGCCGACGCTGTTCGGGTGAGCCGCGCCTCCTCGCGTCCCCGGCTCGGGCCCACACGCCCCGTCAGTCGCACTCAGGTCGCTCCCAGCCGAATCAGGGTCGGCCTCGCCAGTCTTGACCGACGACCCCCGAGCCACGACGAGGACTGATGACGCCACCCACCGACTCCCCCGCCAGCAAGAAAGAACGCCGAGAAGCAGCCCGCGAGAAGGCCCGCGTCACGCGCGAGGCCGAGGCCCGACGTCGACGACGCAACAAGTGGCTCCTGCAGGGCGGCCTGGTCGTGGGCGTCGTGGCGGTGCTCGCGATCGTCGCGCTCGTCATCACGCAGTCGATCAAGCCGGCCGGTCCCGGCCCTGCGAACATGGCGAGCGACGGTCTGGTGCTCGAGGGCTCGAACGGGGCGGTCACCGCCGTGCCGAGCGGCGCCCTCGCCGCCGACGCGACCCCGACCCCGGCCCCGAGCGCCTCGGGCGACGTGCCGTCGATCGTGGTCTACCTCGACTACATGTGCCCGTTCTGCGGCCAGTTCGACACGACGAACGCCCAGCAGCTCGAGGAAGCCGTCTCGAGCGGTGCCGCGACCCTGGCGATCCACCCGATCGGGTTCCTCGACAACGCCTCGCAGGGCAGCCGGTACTCGACGCGGGCCGCCAACGCCTTCGCCTGCGTCGCGAACCACGAGCCCGACAAGGCGCTCGACGTCAACACCGCCCTGTTCGCGCAGCAACCCGAGGAGAACACCCGGGGCCTGACGAACGACGAGCTCGTCACCCTGGTGCAGGGTGCCGGGGCGACCGACGACCAGATCCCGTCGTGCATCACGGGAGGCGACTTCGAGGACTGGGTCGCCTCGGCCACCCAGCGGGCGTTGAACGACCCGATCCCGAACTCGTCGCTCGACAAGCTCGCGAGCACCCCGCTCGTCCTGGTGAACGGCCAGCAGTACCAGGGCTCGTTGACCGACGCGAGCACCTTCGCGCAGTTCGTCGCCGAGGTGCAGAACGGCGCCCCGACCGGTGACACGAGCACGGGCGACACCGAGGGCTCGACGGCGACGCCGACCCCCTGACGACGCGACCCGTCGACACGACCGAGCCCGCGCCTCCTGATGGACTCAGGAGGCGCGGGCTCGGTGGTCTCCGGCGTCACGCCGGTCGGCGGCTCAGAACCAGAGGGCCAGCTCGCGCGTGGCGCTCTCGGGGCTGTCGCTGCCGTGCACCAGGTTCTGCTGGACCTTCAGGCCCCAGTCGCGGCCGAGGTCGCCACGGATCGTTCCGGGGGCCGCGGTCGTCGGGTCGGTCGTGCCGGCCAGCGAGCGGAAGCCCGCGATGACGGCGTCGCCCGCGATGCGCAGCGCGACGGTCGGGCCGCTCTGCATGAACTCGACGAGGGGCTCGTAGAACGGCTTGCCCACGTGCTCCTCGTAGTGCTTCGCGAGCAGGTCGCGGTCGGCCTGCACGAGGCGGACGTCGACGAGCGAGTACCCCTTGGCCTCGATGCGGCGCAGGATCTCGCCGGTCAGGCCGCGGGCGACGCCGTCGGGCTTGACGAGGACGAGGGTTTCTTCGAGATCGGACATTGCTCCTCTTTCGGTGGGTGGCGGATGGCTCGGTGGGTGGCGGATGGCTCGCGGGCGGGCGCCCGGAGGACGGGTCGGTGGGTGTCGGCTCAGGCCACGTCACCGGGCGCGTCGCGCAGCCGGGCGGCGTTCATGCGGTCGAGCTGTGTGCCCTTGACGAGGCAGTAGGTCCAGATGGCCACGAACAGGGCGGCCACGACGAACATGACCGGATCGAGGAACCCACAGGCCACGAGACCCAGCTGGACGAGCCAGCCGAGGGCGACGCCCCACCGCCAGCGCAGGGTCTGCGAGATCAGCAGCGTCAGGACGATCGCGGCGAGGCCTCCGCCCCAGGCGACGCCGGCCGGCAGCAACTGCCGCCCGAAGACCACGAGGGTGACGAAGAACAGCGTCATGGCCTCGAGCACGAGGACGATCGAGAGCAGGCTCTCGGCCGCCCCACGACGTCGACGGGGGCGCGGCGCGCGCCCGCCGGCTCCGGCTCCGGCTCCGGCGGGAGGCGGTGGCGTCGTCACGAGAGCCCCTCGGGCTGCTGCGAGAGGGCGATGACGTCGCCGACCAGCGTGATCGACCCCGTCACGACGACGCCGCCGGGCTCGTCGCCCTCGACCTCGTCGGCCAGGTCGCGCGCCGTGCGCAGGGCCGCCACGAGGTCGGTCTCGACGACGACGCGGTCGGCACCCACGACGCCCACCGCGATGGCGGCGAGCTCGTCGGCGTCGATCGCCCGGTCGGACTTTGAGCTCGTCACGACGAACTGGGTGACCGTGGGCGCCAGGGCGCGGACGATGCCCGCGGCGTCCTTGTCGGCCAACACGCTGAGCACCGCGACGACGCCGCCGAACTGGAAGTAGTCGTCGAGGGCCTTGGCCAGGGCGCGGGCGCCGTGCGGGTTGTGCGCCGCGTCGACCAGGATCGTCGGCTCGTTGGCGACGATCTGCAGGCGGCCGGGCGACGTCGCACTCGCGAGTCCCTCGGCGAGCACCTCGTGGTCGAGCGGCTGCGACCCACCGCCGAGGAAGGACTCGACGGCCGCGACCGCGACGGCGGCGTTCTGGGCCTGGTGGTCACCGAACTGCGGCAGGAGCAGGTCGTCGTACCGGCCCGCGAGCCCGCGGATCGTGACGACCTGGCCGCCGACGGCGACGGTGGTGGACTCGACGCCGAAGGCGGTGCCCTCGACCGCGAGCGACCCCTCGCTCAACTCGACGGCGCGTTCGAGTTCGACCAGGGCCTCGGAGGTCTGCGACGCCGAGACCACGGCGGCCGTGGGCTTGACGATCCCGGCCTTCGTGCGGGCGATCTCGGCCACGGTCGAGCCGAGACGGTTCTGGTGGTCGAGGGCGATGGGGGTGAAGACGGCGACCTGGCCGTCGGCCACGTTCGTGCTGTCCCATTCGCCCCCCATGCCGACCTCCAGCACGACCACGTCGGCGGGAGCGTCGGCGAAGCAGGCGAAGGCGAGCACCGTCAGGGCCTCGAAGAAGGTCAGGGTGGGCTCCCCCGACGCTTCGAGATCGGTGTCGACCATGGTCAGGTAGGGCTGGATGTCGTCCCAGTTGGCGACCAGGCGCTCGTCGCTGATCGGCTCGCCGTCGACCACGATGCGCTCGTTGAGGTGCACGAGGTGCGGGCTCGTCATGAGCCCGGTGCGCAGGCCGTGCGCCCGCAGGATGCTCTCGATCATCCGGCTGGTCGACGTCTTGCCGTTCGTGCCGGTGAGGTGGATCACCGGGTAGGCCCGCTGCGGGTCGCCCAACAGCTCGACGGCCCGCCGGGTCGGCTCGAGCCGCGGCTGCGGGGCCTGCTCGCCGATGCGTGCCAGCAGCTCGTCGTGGACGCGCTGCGCGCCGGCCGCGAACTCGCCTCCCTGCTCGTCGGCGGGATCGCCCTGGCGGTCGTTCTTCTTCGGGGTCATGCGCGTCGTACCTCCACGACGACGGCCGAGCCGGAGCCCGATCCGACGACGGTCTTCTCGGGCCGCTCGCCGACGCCCTCCTGGACGTCGACGATCAGCTCGGTGGTCAGGGTCTCGCGGGAGATCAGCTCACGGTGGGCCTCGACGGCGGCCGCCGCGACGGCGTCGGTCGTGAGCGTCGTCACGATGCGGTCGGACACGTCGAGGTCGGCGGTCTTCCGGGCCTGCTGCACGGCACGCACGACGTCGCGGGCCAGGCCCTCGGCCTCGAGCTCGGGCGTGGTCGCGGTGTCGAGCAGCACGAAGCCGCCGTCGCCGACGAAGGCGAGAGCGCTCGACGCGTCGGCGACGGCCAGCTCGAGCGTGAACTCGCCGGGCAGCAACTCGACGCCGCCGACGACGACGTTCTCGCCCGCGGGCTGCCAGTCGCCCCTCTTCGCCGCCGGGATGACCTGTTGCACCTGCTTGCCGATGCGCGGACCGGCCGCCCGGGCGTTGACGGTGAGCTTGCGGGTGACGCCGTATTCTCCGAGGCTCTCCTCGGTCAGGCGGGTCACGACGACCTGCTTGACGTTGAGCTCGTCGCGCACGATGTCGGCGAACGCCTCGAGGCCCGCGGGGTCGGGCGTGACGACGGTCAGACGGGCCAACGGCAGGCGGACGCGCAGCCCCTGGGCCTTGCGCAGCGCCAGGCCGCTCGACGCGACCGCGCGAACGGCGTCCATCGCGGCCACGAGGGCGTCGTCGGCCGGGAACGCCGAGGCGTCGGGCCAGTCGGTCAGGTGCACCGAGCGACCCCCGGTGAGTCCCTTGTAGATCTCGTCCGCGACGAGGGGCGCGAGCGGGGCCGCGACCCGGGTGAGGGTCTCGAGCACCGTGAAGAGGGTGTCGAAGGCGTCGACGTCGTCGCCCGACCAGAACCGGTCACGCGAGCGTCGGACGTACCAGTTGGTCAGGACGTCGGCGAAGTCGCGCAGCGTCGCGGTGGCCCGCGGCGTGTCGAGGGCGTCGAGGGCCGCCTCGACGTCCGTGACCAGGAGGCGCGTCTTCGCCAGCAGGTAGCGGTCGAGGACGTCGCTCGAGTCGGTTCGCCACTGCGCGTCGTAACCGGGGGCGGCGTGACGACCCGCGCCTCCGGACGCCGCGTTGGCGTAGAGCGAGAAGAAGTACCAGGTGCTCCAGAGCGGCAGCAGGAACTGCCGGACGCCCTCGCGGATGCCCTCTTCGGTGACGACGAGGTTGCCGCCGCGGATCACCGAACTCGACATGAGGAACCAGCGCATGGCGTCGGCCCCGTCGCGGTCGAAGACCTCGCTGACGTCGGGGTAGTTGCGCAGGCTCTTCGACATCTTCTGACCGTCGGAGCCGAGCACGATGCCGTGGCTGACCACGTTCGAGAAGGCCGGGCGGTCGAACAACGCGGTGGAGAGCGTGTGCAGCGTGTAGAACCAGCCACGGGTCTGGCCGATGTACTCGACGATGAAGTCGGCAGGGCTGTGCTCGTCGAACCACTGCTGGTTCTCGAACGGGTAGTGCACCTGTGCGAACGGCATCGAGCCGCTGTCGAACCAGACGTCGAGGACGTCCTCGATGCGGCGCATCGTGCTCTGCCCGGTCGGATCGTCGGGGTTCGGTCGGGTGAGCTCGTCGATGTAGGGGCGGTGCAGGTCGGGCTCGCCGTCGGCGTTGAGCGGCAGGCGGCCGAAGTCGGCCTCCATCTCGGCCAGCGAGCCGTAGACGTCGACGCGCGGGTAGGCGGGGTCGTCGCTCTTCCACACCGGGATCGGTGAACCCCAGTAGCGGTTGCGCGAGATCGACCAGTCGCGGGCGTTGCCGACCCACTTGCCGAACTGGCCGTCCTTGACGTTGTCGGGCACCCAGGTGATCTGCTGGTTCAGCTCGCCCATGCGGTCGCGGAACTCGGTGACGCGCACGAACCAGCTCGACACCGCCTTGTAGATCAGGGGGTTGCGGCAGCGCCAGCAGTGCGGGTAGCTGTGCTCGTAGCTGGCGAGGCGCACCAGGCGTCCGTCGGCGCGGAGGCGCTGCACCAACGGCTTGTTGGCCTCGAAGACCTGGAGGCCGGCGACGCCCAGCTCGTCGAACATCGGCAGGAAGCGCCCGCCGTCGTCGACCGAGACGATCACGGGGATGCCGGCGGCGGCGCAGACCAGCTGGTCGTCCTCGCCGTAGGCCGGGGCCTGGTGCACGATGCCGGTGCCCTCGCCGGTGGCGACGTAGTCGGCGACCAGCACGCGCCAGGCGTTCTCGGTGCCCCAGGCCTCGGTGTCGGCGTAGACGTCCCAGATGCGGTCGTACTCGACGCCCTCGAGCTCGGCGCCGGTGAAGGTTGCGGTGACGGCGGCCTGGGCGGACTCGGCGGACTCGTAGCCCAGGTCGCGCGCGTAGGCGCCGAGCGTGTCGGCCGCGAGGAGGAACACGCTGCCGGTCAACAGCTCTTGGTCGCCGGTGCGCTCGCCCGGCAGGAGGGCGTGGGGCACGGTGACGTAGTCGATGGCCGGTCCCACGGCCAGCGCCATGTTGGTCGGGAGGGTCCACGGGGTGGTCGTCCAGGCCAGCGCCTCGACGCCGGTCAGGCCGAGCGCCTCGGCCTTGGCGCCGACGAGGGGGAAGGCGACGGTGACCGTCTGGTCCTGACGGTTCTTGTAGACGTCGTCGTCCATGCGCAGTTCGTGGTTGGACAAGGGGGTCTGGTCGTGCCAGCAATAGGGCAGCACACGGAAGCCCTCGTAGGCGAGTCCCTTGTCGTGCAGCTGCTTGAAGGCCCAGACGACGCTCTCCATGTAGTCGACGTCGAGGGTCTTGTAGTCGTGGTCGAAGTCGACCCAGCGCGCCTGGCGGGTGACGTACCGCTGCCATTCGTCGGTGTACTGCAGCACCGATCGGCGGGCGGCGGCGTTGAACACGTCGATGCCCATGTCGTCGATCTCGTGCTTCTCGGTCAGCCCGAGCTGACGCATCGCCTCGAGCTCGGCGGGCAGGCCGTGGGTGTCCCAGCCGAAGCGGCGGTGCACCTGCTTGCCGCGCATGGTCTGGTACCGCGGGAAGACGTCCTTGGCGTAACCCGTCAGGAGGTGTCCGTAGTGCGGCAGGCCGTTGGCGAACGGCGGCCCGTCGTAGAAGACCCACTCGTCGCAACCCTCGCGTGCACGGATCGACTCGGCGAAGGTGTCGTCGCGCTTCCAGAAGGCGAGGACGCCGGTCTCGATCTCGGGGAATCGCGGGGAGGCGGGGACGCCGGTGGCGTCGGAACCCTTGGGGTAGGTCATCGGTTCTCCAGGTCGTGCGGTGGGTCGCCCCCGCTGCGCTGGCCGAGGGACCTTCTGACCACGAGGACGCCGTCCGGGTGCCTGACCCGGGTGGCGCGGTACCACCCCGCTTGCCGCCGTCGTCGTCCTCTCGGACGGCGACCGCGACCGCTCTGCTGCGGCTGTGACGGGCCTGCCCCGCCCGGTTCTACCGGCGACCACCGGGCCTGGGCCCGCCGCTCGCTTTCTTCCGGGTGCTCCCCGGTGATGGCCGGATCGATGCGTGCTCGATCCTACCGTCAGAGCCGAGGAGGCGCGAGGCCGTCCCGAGGAGCAGGATCGAGGCCATGTCCTCCACCCCGTCCGACCCCCCGGTCAAGCCCGAGAGCACGGTCACCGTGATCGTGGCGTTCGTCGCCAACCTGCTGATCGCCGTCGCCAAGACGGTCGCCGCCTTCCTCACCGGTTCCGCGTCGATGGTGGCGGAGTCCGCGCACTCGTGGGCGGACACGGGCAACGAGATCTTCCTCTTCGTCGCCGACAAACGGGGCGTCAAGCGACGGGACGACGCGCACCCCCTCGGCTACGGGAAGGAGACCTACGTCTGGTCGATGTTCGCCGCGTTCGGCCTGTTCACCGTCGGCGCCGTCGTGTCCATCCAGCACGGCATCTCCCAGCTGACCGCCGACGAGGAGGCCGAGAACTACCTGATCAACTACGTCGTGCTGGCCATCGCCTTCGTGCTCGAGGGCACGTCCTTCCTGCAGGCCTTCCGTCAGGCCCGCGGATCGGCGGCCGAACGGCAGGTGCCGACGCTGCGGCACGTGCTGCGCAGTTCGAACTCGACCCTGCGGGCGGTGTTCGCCGAGGACGCGGCGGCCCTGATCGGCCTGCTGATCGCCTTCCTCGGAATCTTCCTGCACCAGGTCACCGGCTCGGCGGTGTTCGACGCGATCGGGTCCATCGCCGTCGGCGTGCTCCTGGGGGTGGTCGCGTTGGTGCTGATCGACCGCAACCGGCGGTTCCTCGTCGGCGAGAGCCCCTCGGACGAGCTCGAGTCGACCGTGCTCGAACGTCTGCTCGCGCGCCCCGAGATCGAGCGGGTCACCTACCTGCACACCGAGTTCGTCGGTCCGGGTCGGCTCTACCTGGTCGCCGCCGTCGACATGACGGGCGACGACCGCGAAGAGCACGTCGCCGTCGCCCTGCGCCGCGTCGAGCGGCAGCTCGAGGACCACGACGCCGTCGAGGAGGCCGTGCTCACACTCTCGACGCCGGACGAGCCGAGCCTGACGCCACGGAGGGCGTCCGACCCGGCTCGTCGCTGACGGCCGCGCGGCGGTTCAGCCCCGGGAGGCGCGGCGCCGCGTGACGAGGACGGTCGCCGCCCCCAGACCCACGAGGACCATGCCGGCGAGACCCGCCCACGGAGTCGTCTCGGAGGAGCCCGTGTAGGCGAGGTCGGAGCGGTGCGCCACGGGGACGACATCCACGCCGACCGGGTTCACGGGCCGCGAGACGACCGGGATGACGGCGGGAGCGACCGGTGGCACCTCCGGAGCCGTCGCAGCCGGAGCGACCAGTGCGAATTCCACCACGACGGGTACGGACATGCGGCTGAACGGCGGACCCTCGAGACCGGCCAGGCCGTCACCGCGAGGCACGTACTGACTCACGAGCAGCCGCCACGACCCGTGAGGCAGGACCTCCAAGAAGCGGTAGGTACCGTCGGCGCCGACGCGGGGTGGGTCGTAGTCGTGACCCCACCCCTCTTGACCGCTCAAGGCTTCGACCGTGAAGGCGATGGCCGATCCGGGGACGCCCGTTCCGGCGATCGCGAACACACCCAGACCCGGGTACTCGGAGTCTGCCGTCACGATCGCACCGGTTCGGGGCGTGCTCACCGTCACGGCCGGGGACGTCGGGACGTCGATCCGGAAGTTCCGTGTCTCGTATCCGAGCAGGGCCCCTCGCGCGTCCGACACCACGACCGTGATCGCCTGATCGGCCGGCGCCTCGTCGGGCAGGTAGATCGTCTGCGTCATACGCGGTCCCGCGACCGTGGGCTCGTTGACGATCGGCTGTCCGGCCCCGTCGTACACGACGACGGCGATCGAGTCCTCCGTCGTGTCGATGACCAGTTCGTAGCCGAGCGTCGGGTACACCGCGCCTTCGACCGGGCTCACGAGCGAAAACGCCTCGGCCTGCGCAGCAAGGGGCGCCCCGTCATCCACCGGAGCGGCCTCGTCCACCGGAGCGACCTCGTCCACCGGAGCGACCTCGTCCACCGGAGCGACCTCGTCCACCGGAGCGACCTCGTCCACCGGAGCGGCTCCCTCTACCGGAGCGGCCTGGTCGACCGGCTCGGCCGATGGCCCGGCCGTGGCAACGGGCTGCTCCGTGCTTCCCTGTCCGTCCTGGGGCTGCCCCACCGATCGGGGCGAGGCGGTCGCGACTTGCGCCTCGACGCTCCCGGGAACCGACGCCGCAGACGCCGCCTGTCCGCTCAGCGCGATGCCCCCCAGGGCGATGACGATGGCCGTCGACAGCGCGGTGGCGGTCGACACGGTCTTCTTCATGAGTGGTGTCCTCTTCAGTGAGTCAGGGTGGACCGGTCGCCCTGACCCACCCCGGGGCGACCGGTCGCCGTCCCGGTGATCCGGTCCGACGAGCACGACGTTAGCCACTGGGGGCGACGGATCCTCACGCCGTGACCAGGCCGTGACGAGAAGTCATCCGCAAGAGTGAGCCGCCCTCAACCCTTCGGCGCTGCTCGGGCTCACCCTCTCGTTCGGGGGGTGATTTGTGACGCATCCCGTGGTCGCTTTCAGCCGCTTCATCGCGCCCTCGGCTACCGTGATGCAGTGCAAGCAGTCATCAAGCTCATCAGAGAGCACCCTTCCGCGGCGAGGTTCCTCGTCGTCGGGGGCATCGGCTTCGTGATCACCATGGTGATCAACTACGGGCTCAAGCTGTTCGTCATCCCTCAGCACCCCGTCACCGCCCTCGCGCTGGGCATCATCGTCGCGACGGTCTTCTCGTACTGGATGAACAAGAAGTGGTCGTTCGACGACCGGGGCGAGCGTCACACCGCCCACGAGATGTTGCTCTTCGTCATCGTCAGCGTCATCGGGGTCGGCCTCAACTCCGCGCCGCTCTACCTCTCGCGCTACGGATTCGGCCTCGAGGTGCCGAACGTCTCGCGCACCACGCAAGAGATCGCCGACTTCGTCAGCGGGCCGATCATCGGCACCATGCTCGCCATGGTGTTCCGGTACTGGGCGATGAACAAGTGGGTCTTCCCGAAGCGCGCCGAGCTCGTGGACGTCCTCTCGCCCACGTCCCCGTCGACGTCACCGACGCCGACGGTCTAGGCCGAGCGCGCCTCCCGGGCGTCGAGTCCGTCCGCGACGGGGCCCACGGCCGCCGCGACCACCGGCCCGAGGGGGCCGCGCGACACCCCGGCACGCGCCCAGTTCGCGATGGCGGCCGCCGCCGCCGCGATCAACGTCGAACCGATCACCTGTGCCGCGAGATCCGACCGATCCCGCCCCGACCGCTCGGCCACGTACGATGCGACCGCCCCCTGCTGACGCACGAACCGGACCGCGGCCGAGGCGACGAGGTCGTCGCCGAGGGCCATCGCCTCGGACTGGGTCAGGGCCCAGGGCACGCGCTCGGGGTCGTGGGCCTCGGCGAGCGCGACCAGTGCGGCCTCGACCGCGCGGACCGGCGACAGCTCGGAGGAGGCGCGCAGCAGGTCGCCGAGATCGGCGAGGCTCTGGTCGAGGTCGAGCCAGAAGAGGTCGGACTTGGCCTCGAAGTAGTTGAAGAACGTGCCACGGCTGACGCCGGCCCGACGGGCGATGTCGTCGACGGTCGTCCCGGCGTAGCCGTTCTCGAGGAACAACTCGGCCGCGGCGTCCGCCAGCATCTCGGCGGACGAGCGGCGCGGTCGACCGACCGGCCGCCGAGGGCGGGTGGCGTCTGGTCCATCTGACATGGCCACCATCATGCCGCTAGACTCGACGGCGCACTTGTTGCACCCGGTCCACGAATGCCGCCTCGTCTCGGCGTCGTCGGATCCCACCCGACGTCCCGTCACTCCCCCGGAGCCCCATGCGCAGCCGCCTGCCCGTCCTGATCGCCGCCACCGCCGTCGCGAGCCTCGTGCTCGCCGGCTGCACGAGCGGGGGCGACCCCGACACCTCGTCCACCCCGGTCGCCGGGGGGACGCTGACCTACGCCTCGGGCGACGCCGAGCCGACCTGCCTCGACCCCCACGTCGGCGGCAACTACCCGCAGGCACTCGTGTCGACGCAGTACCTCGAGTCGCTCGTCTCGAAGGACGCCAACGGCGACATCGTCCCGTGGCTGGCCGACTCGTGGCAGGAGGGCTCCGACGGCCTCAGCTGGACCTTCACGCTCAAGGACGGCGTCTCGTTCACCGACGGCACCCCCTTCGACGCCACCGCCGTGGCGGCCAACGTCGCCCATCTGCAGGACCCCGCGACGCTGTCGTCGACCGGGTACCTCGCCCTCGGGAAGGTCACCGGCGTCGAGGCGGTCGACGCGCGCACGGCACGCTTCGACCTGAGCGAGCCCGACAGCGCCCTGCTCGAGTCCCTCTCACAGCCCTGGCTCGCGATGGAGTCACCCGAGGCCCTGACCCGGAGCCAGGAGGTCAACTGCGAATCACCGGTCGGCACCGGCCCGTTCGCGGTCGAGTCGTGGACCAAGCAGCAACAGGTCGTGCTCACCCGCAACGACGACTACAGCTCGCCGCCGGCCGATGCCGGGCACCAGGGGCCCGCCCACCTCGACGAGATCGTCTGGCGCTTCATCCCCGACTCGGCGTCCCGCTACGCCGCGCTGCAGGCCGGCCAGGTCGACGTGATCGACAACGCGCAGCCCGACACCCTCGTCGCCGCGGCGAAGGACGACTCGCTCGACGAGATCGACGCCCCGCGCCCCGGCGCCTCCAACCGCATCGAGCTCAACGCCGGCAAGGCACCCTTCGACGACGCGAGCGTCCGCGAGGCGTTCATCCGCGGTGTCGACGTCGACTCGGGCATCGACTCGCTGTTCTTCGGCACGGCGAAGCGGTCGTACAGTCCGCTGTCGAGCGTCGAGCCGCTGGCGTTCTCCGACGAGTCGCTCTTCGACGTCGACACCGACGCGGCGAACGACCTGCTCGACGAGGCCGGGTGGAGCACCCGCGACGCGGACGGGTACCGCACGAAGGACGGCGTGCGACTCGCCGCGACCTTCCCCGTGAGCACGAACCAGTCGATCCCCGCCGAGCAGTCGCTGTTCGAGCAGGTCCAGGCCGGCGCGAAGGACCTGGGCTTCGACGTCACCCTCGAACCCCTCGACCTCTCGAGCTGGTACGGCGCCCTCGCGGCGAACGAGTACGACCTGGTGAGCGCGCCCTACACGAAGGTCGGCCCCGACGTGCTGCGCATCCTCTACGACAGCGACGGCATCACCCCCGCCCCGAGCGGCTACTTCGCCAACCTCTCGCAGACGAGCGACCCGGCCCTCGACGACCTGTTGACCCGCGCCTCCCGGACGAGCGACGCCGACGAGCGCGCCGACCTCTACCAGCAGGCCCAGCAGACCATCCTCGAGGGATGGCACGTCCTGCCGCTGTACGACCAGCAGAACCACTACCTGGTGCGCTCGGCCGTCCAGGGCGTCCGGGCCCTGCCGACGGTCCAGGCACCGACGATGTACGACGCCTACAAGACGAGCTGATCGAGTGCGTCCGGGGCGGTGGCGACGGGCGGGTCGGTGGCTCGTCGGCCGCCTGCTCGGCGCGGTCTTCGTGCTCTGGGCCGTCGCGACGCTGATCTTCTTCGCCATCCGGCTCGTCCCGGGCGACCCGGCCGAGGCGATCCTCGGGGGTCCGGGGTCGCAGGCCTCGGCCGAGGCCCTCGACTCCGTCCGTCGACAGTACGGCCTGGACCAGCCGTTGTTCGTGCAGTACCTCGCGCAGCTCGGACGGCTCGCCACGGGCGACCTCGGGACGTCGTACTCGCTGCGGACCGACGTCGGCCGGTTGCTGCTCGACCAGTTGCCGGGCACGATCGGTCTCGCGCTGCTCGCCCTGGTGGTGGCCTGGTCGATCGCGATCGCGACGGCCTGGTGGGCGACCCTCGGCGGCCGGATCGCCTCCGCGGTGTCGTCGGGTCTCGAGGTCGTCGCCTCGGCCGTGCCGCACTTCTGGCTGGCGAGTCTGCTCATCCTCGTCTTCAGCACCCGGCTCGGGCTGCTGCCCCCGGTGAGCACGGGAACCCCCGCGGGACTCGTCCTCCCGGTCGTCACCCTGGCGATCCCCGTCGCCGGGTTCCTCGGGCAGGTCACCCGCGACTCGCTGCTCGACGCGGCGGCCACCCCGTTCGCCCTCTCGGCACGTGCCCGGGGCGAGGGCCCGTCGGGACTCTTCGTCCGCCACCTGCTCCGACACGCGGCGCTGCCCGGGCTCGCCCTGTCGGGCTGGGCCTTCGGCTCGTTGCTCAGCGGCGCGGTCGTGGTCGAGTCGGTCTTCGCCCGCCCGGGTCTCGGTCGCACCCTGCTCGGCGCGGTCACGCTGCGCGACATCCCGCTCGTGACCGGCGTCGCCCTGGTCTCCGCGCTCGCCTACGTCGTCGTGGTCGCGCTCGGCGACCTGGCCGAACGCGCGGTCGACCCGAGAGGACGCGCGGCATGACGGCGCTGCCCGACCTGCCCCGGGGTGCCGACCCGGCCCGCGCCTCCTCGTCCCGCACCGCCCGGCGGCGCCTGCCGCTCGGCCCGACCGAACTCGTGGCGGCCGCACTGCTCTCGCTGCTGGTCGTGATGGCGGTCGCACCGGGCCTGTTGGCCCCCGCCGACCCGCTCGCCGTGTCGCCGACCGACGCGTTCGCCGGTCCGTCGCTCACGCACCCGTTCGGCACCGACGAGTCGGGGCGAGGCGTGTGGACCCGCGTCGTCCACGGAGCCGGTGCCTCGCTGACGATCGGCCTGGTCGCCACGATGATCGGGACGGGACTCGGCGTGGTCCTCGGCGTCCTGGCGGGCCTCGGCGGTCGCGGCCTCGTCGGCCGCGCGACCGACGCCGGCGTGAGCCGCGTCCTCGAGGTGCTCTTCGCCCTGCCCGGCCTCCTGCTGGCGCTCGTCGTCATCGCCTTCACCGGGCCGGGGGCCGTGCCGGCGACGATCGCCGTCGGCCTCGCGACCGCGCCGGGGTACGCGCGGATCGTCCGCAGCCAGGTGGCGGCCGTCCGCCGGTCGCCAATGGTCGAGGCCGCGACCGTGCTCGGCCGTCGCCCCGGGCTCGTCCTCGTGCGTCACGTGCTGCCGAACGCCCTCGCCCCCGTGGTCGTGCTCGCCACCTTGGGTCTCGGTCAGGCCGTGGTCTGGGCCTCGTCGCTGAGCTACCTCGGGCTGGGGTCACCGCCCCCGGCACCCGAGTGGGGCGCGATGCTCTCGGCCGGGCGCACGTACCTCGCGGTCGCCTGGTGGATGACCGTCTTCCCGGGGCTCGCCGTCGTGGTGACCGCTGCCTCGGCCACGGTGCTGGGGCGAGGTCTCGCACGACGCGGACGAGGAGGACGGCGATGACCACGGACCCGCTGGCGACCGGTGCCGCTCCCCGCGACCGGCACCGCGCCTCCTCGGACGACCTCGTCGTCGACAGCCTGCACGTCACCTTCGGCGGGGCGACGGCCGTCGACGACGTGTCGTTCTCGATGGGTCGCGGCGAATGCGTGGCCCTGGTCGGCGAGTCCGGCTCGGGCAAGAGCGTGACCGCGCGGGCCCTGCTCGGGCTGACCGGTGGCACCGTGACGGCCGACGCCCTGCGGCTCGGTGACGACGACCTGCTCACCCTGTCCGAACGGGGCTGGCGTCGGCTGCGGGGACCGCGCATCGGACTCGTGCTGCAGGACGCCCTGGTCTCGCTCGACCCCCTGCGCCCGGTCGGCCGCGAGATCGACGACGCGCTACGACTGCACACGCGACTCTCGCCGGCCGCCCGCCGAGCCCGCGTGCGGGAGGCCCTCACCGAGGTCGGCATGCCCGACCCCGAGGTGCGCCGGGGGCTGCGGTCGGGCGAGCTGTCGGGCGGACTGCGGCAGCGGGCGCTCATCGCCGCGGCCCTCGCCCTGCGACCCGGCGTGATCGTCGCCGACGAGCCCACCACCGCCCTCGACGCCGAGGTGCAGCGTCTCGTCGTCGACCGACTCGCCGCCCTGCGCGACACGGGCACGGCCGTCCTCGCGATCAGTCACGACCTCGGGGTCGTCCGGCGCCTGGCCGACCGCGTGGTCGTGATGCGCGACGGGCACGTCGTCGAGCAGGGTGACACGGCGACCGTGCTCGACTCGCCGCAGGCCGACTACACGCGCATGCTCATCGCCGCCCTGCCGGGAGGGGCCCCGCGGGGTCGCCGCCTCTCCGCCCCCACGACCTCCGACGGCCCGGACGCAGGAGGCGCGCCCGCGTCGACGACGCCGGTCGCCTCCGACGCGCCCGGCCCAGGAGGCGCTCCCGGCCCGTCGACGCCGGTCGCGGCGACGACTCCCCCGTCCGGCCCCGTCCTCGTGGCGACGGGCCTGCGCCGGGTCTTCCCGGGGCGCCGGGGGCCCGACCGGGTCGCCGTGGACGACGTCTCGCTCTCGCTCGGGGCCGGCGAGACGCTCGGCCTCGTCGGTGCGTCGGGTTCGGGCAAGACGACGACGGCCCGCCTGCTGCTCGGCCTCGACGACCCCGACGCCGGGACGGTCGACCTGCTCGGCACGTCCTGGGCCCCGGCCCGCGAGCGCGACCGTCGTCCCCGCCGTGGCGACCTCGGCGCCGTCTACCAGGACCCCACGAGCTCGTTCGACCCCCGGTTCACGGTCGGCCGTCTGCTGGCCGACGCGCTGACGTCGGGCCGCAACACGCGCCTCGGTCCCGTCGAGCCCGAGGTCGTCGCCCTGCTGGCACGGGTCGGACTCGACGCCGACACGGTGACGCGTCGGCCCGACACCCTGTCGGGCGGACAGCGGCAGCGGGTGGCGATCGCCCGCGCCCTGGCCCCGCGGCCCCGCGTGATCGTCTGCGACGAGCCGGTCTCGGCCCTCGACGTCTCGGTCCAGGCCCAGGTGCTCGACCTCCTCGACGAGTTGCAGCGACAGGACGGGCTCGCCTACGTCTTCATCTCGCACGACCTGGACGTCGTCGAGCACATGTCCGATCGCGTGGCCGTGATGCACGAGGGCCGGGTCGTCGAGCAGGGCCGCACGGCCGACGTGTTCTCCGCCCCGCAGCACGCCCACACCCGCGCCCTGCTCGCCGCCCGCCCCTAGCCGGGCCCGACCCCTAGCCGGGCCCTACCCCGGGACGGACCCGGCCCCGCCCGCCGGGGCCAGCGGCCGCCTCAGCCGCGGCGGGCGGCGTCGGCCTCGGCGGCCTTCGGGTCGACCACGTCGATGAGGCCGGACTGCGCCCACTCGAGCGCCCAGTCCGACTTCGCGACCTCGCTCGACTCGTCGGCGTAGGCCTCGACCAGCTCGCGCGCCTCGTCGTCGGTCGCGACCGAGGGGCCCGAGCCGAGCAGCGGCTCGTTGGCGGTCTCCTTCGTGAACCACACGGCGACGAGGCCGATCACGGCCGCGGCCATGAGGTAGAAGGCGGGGATGTCGTGGGCCCAGGAGAAGCCCTCGCCCTCGGCCCAGACGACCAGCGCCTCGGTGGCCAAGGGCGTGGTGCCGCCGAAGAGCGAGACGGACACGTTGAACGCGATGGCCAGTGCGCCGTAGCGGATGATCGTCGGGAACAGCGCGGGCAGCGTCGACGGCATGGTCGACGTGAACGTGACGAGCACCAGGCCGAGCACCAGCAGGCCGACGAAGACGAGCGGCGTGCTCTCGGACTGCACGAGCTTGAGCGCCGGCCACGACAGCACCAAGAATCCGATGCAGCCGGCGAACAGCACCGGTCGACGGCCGAACCGGTCGCTCAGGCGTCCGCTGAACGTGATGACGATCATCATCAGCACCATCACGACGATGACGAGCAACAGCCCCGAGGTCGCACTGCGGCCCAGCGTGTTGGTGAGGTAGGTCGGCATGTACGACAGCAGCATGTAGTCGGTCACGTTGAAGACGAGCACCAGACCGATGCAGACAATCAACGCCCGCCAGTTCTCGGCGAAGAGCTTCACGAGCGGCACCTTCACGTGTTCGCGACCGGCGGCTTCTTCCTGCTGCTTCTGGAAGGCCGGCGTCTCTTCGAGCTTGAGGCGCAGGTAGAGCCCGATCAGGCCGAGCGGTCCGGCGATCAGGAACGGGATGCGCCAGCCCCAGGCGAGCAGCGCCTCCTCGCTCATGCCGAGCTGGAGGCCGGTGACCAGCGAGGCGCCGAGCACGTAGCCGGCGAGCGTGCCGAACTCGAGCCACGAGCCCATGAAGCCGCGGCGCTTGTCGGGCGAGTACTCGGCGATGAACGTGGCCGCGCCTCCGTACTCGCCGCCGGTCGAGAAGCCCTGCAGGAGGCGCGCCAACAGCAGCAGGACGGGCGCCCAGAGGCCGATGGTCGCGTACGACGGGATCAGGCCGATGGCGAGCGTCCCCGCGGCCATCAGGATCATCGTGAGGGCGAGCACCTTCTGGCGTCCGATGCGGTCGCCGAGCGGGCCGAAGAACGCGCCGCCGATCGGCCGCACGATGAACGCGGCGGTGAACGTGCCGAAGGTGAACAGGATGTTGAGCGCGTCGTTGCCCGGCGGGAAGAACACCTGGGCGATGGTCGTCGTGATGTAGGCGTAGACGCCGAAGTCGAACCACTCCATGGCGTTTCCGAGGGCTGCGGCGCTGACCGCGCGCTTGAGCAGACCCTCTTCGACGACGGTGACGTCGTCGGTGGTCAGGCTGCGGCGGGCGGGCTTCTTGCTGTCGTTCTTCTTGGCTGACATCGGGTGAGGCCTCCAGGTCGTCGGGCGGTGGCAGTCGACCCCAGCGTCGGCAAAAAACCCGTCGAGCCTAACAGAACCGCCATGTCAGTACCAGTGCAGGGCGTGCAGGCGTGCAGCCACCGCAGCGCGCAGGAGGCGCGGTGGCGGTCCACGAGGAGCCCTCGCGGGGGTGCGTACACTGGTCGGAGTCCCACAACCAGGCACCTCCCCACCGACACGGTGCCGTCCACAGAACCGGAGAAGACCATGCCGTCAGCGATGCCCGAGAAGCCCGCCCTCGAAGGACTCGAGGCCCGTTGGGGTCAGGTCTGGGAGGCCGACGGCACCTACCGCTTCGACCGCACCGACGCGACCCGCGCCTCCGTGTTCTCGGTCGACACCCCGCCGCCGACCGCCTCGGGCAGCCTGCACATCGGTCACGTGTTCAGCTACACGCACACCGACGTCAAGGCCCGGTTCGAGCGCATGCGCGGCAAGCGCGTGTTCTACCCGATGGGATGGGACGACAACGGACTGCCCACCGAGCGTCGCGTGCAGAACTTCTACGGTGTGCGCTGCGACCCGTCGCTTCCCTACGACGCCGACTTCACCCCGCCCTTCGAGGGGGGCGACAACAAGTCGTCGAAGGCTGCCGACCAGGTGCCGATCTCGCGCCGCAACTTCATCGAGCTGTGCGAGCGACTCACCGTCGAGGACGAGAAGCAGTTCGAGGACGTCTGGCGGAAGCTCGGCCTCTCGGTCGACTGGACCCAGAGCTACCGCACCATCGACGACGACTCGCAGGCCATCGCCCAGAAGGCGTTCCTCCGCAACCTGGCCCGCGGCGAGGCCTACCAGGCCGACGCCCCCACGCTCTGGGACGTCACGTTCCGCACGGCCGTGGCGCAGGCCGAGCTCGAGGACAAAGAGATGCCCGGGGCCTACCACAAGCTGGCGTTCCACCGCACCGACGGTCAGGGCGACGTGCTGATCGACACCACGCGGCCCGAGCTGCTGCCGGCCTGCGTGGCCCTCGTCGCGCACCCCGACGACGAGCGCTACCAGGCGCTGTTCGGCACGACCGTCCGGTCGCCGTTGTTCGACGTCGAGGTGCCGGTGGTGGCCCACCACCTCGCACAGCCCGACAAGGGATCGGGCATCGCCATGGTCTGCACCTTCGGCGACACCAACGACGTGGTCTGGTGGCGCGAGCTGCAGCTGCCGAACCGTGCCGTGATCGGCTTCGACGGCCGCTTCGTCAGCGAGGCCCCCGAGGCGATCACGTCCGAGGCGGGGCGCGCCTCCTATGCGCAGCTGGCCGGCAAGACGGTCTTCAGCGCCAAGCAGTCCGTGGTCGAGCAGTTGACCGCGTCGGGTGAGCTCGTGGGCGAGATCCGCAAGATCTCGCACCCGGTCAAGTTCTTCGAGAAGGGTGACAAGCCGCTCGAGATCGTGTCGACGCGTCAGTGGTACATCGTCAACGGCGCCCGAGACGAGCAGCTGAAGGGTTCGCTCCTCGAGCGCGGCGGTGAGGTGGCCTTCCACCCCGACTTCATGCGCGTCCGCTACGACAACTGGGTCAACGGCCTCAACGGCGACTGGCTGATCTCGCGCCAGCGCTTCTTCGGCGTGCCCATCCCGGTCTGGTACCCGCTCGACGGCGACGGCAACCCCGTCTTCGACCAGGTGATCGTTCCCACCGAGGCGCAGCTCCCCATCGACCCGGCGTCCCAGGCCGCCCCCGGATACGACGAGTCGCAGCGGGGCGTGCCCGGCGGATTCGTCGGCGAGGTCGACGTCATGGACACCTGGGCGACCTCGTCGCTCACCCCGCAGCTGGCCGGCGGGTGGGAGCGCGACCCCGAGCTGTTCGACCTCGTGTTCCCGTACGACGTGCGCCCCCAGGGGCAGGACATCATCCGCACCTGGCTCTTCTCGACGATGCTGCGGTCGCAGCTCGAGTCGGGCACCGTGCCGTGGAAGAACGCGTCGATCTCGGGCTTCATCGTCGACCCCGACCGCAAGAAGATGTCGAAGTCGAAGGGCAACGTGGTGACCCCGGCCGCCATGCTCGACGACCACGGCTCGGACTCGGTGCGCTACTGGGCGGCGTCGAGCCGCCTGGGCACCGACGCGGCGTTCGACCCCCAGAACCCCAAGCAGATCAAGATCGGTCGCCGTCTGGCGATCAAGGTGCTCAACGCCGCCAAGTTCGTGTACTCGTTCGAGCTGCCGTCGGGTGAGTTCGAGATCACCCAGCCGCTCGACCGCGACCTCCTCGCGTCCTTCGCCGCCGTGATCGAGACCGCGACCGAGGCGCTCGAGGGCTACGACCACGCCCGAGCGCTCGAGACGACCGAGAAGTTCTTCTGGACGTTCTGCGACGACTACCTCGAACTCGTGAAGGAGCGCGCCTACGGCGCCACCACGCCGGCCGAGCAGGCCTCGGCCGTGCTCGCGCTGCGCACGGTGCTCGAGGGCCTGCTGCGTCTGCTCGCGCCCTACCTGCCGTTCGCGACCGAAGAGGTCTGGTCCTGGACGCACGACGACTCGGTGCACCGGGCCGCGTGGCCGACGGTCGACGAGCTCGGACTCTCCGAGGGCGAGACCTCGTCCGGCCTCGTCGGGCTCGTCGGGCAGGCACTGATCTTCGTCCGGCGGGCGAAGTCGGACGCCAAGGCCTCGCAGAAGACCCCGGTGGCCTCGGCCGTCATCACGGGCCCCTCGGCCCAGCTCGACCTCGTGAAGCTCGCGGCGGGCGACCTCGCCGCGGTCGGCAAGATCGCCGAGCTGTCCTTCGCCGAGGGTGACGAGTTGGCGGTCGGCGACATCGTGTTCGCCGAGGTGCCGGCCGACGCCGGCGCGTCCGCCTCCGGTGCCGGCACTACGGCCGCTCCGGCCCCGACGGCGGGTGCCTGATGCAGCTCGGTACGCGGTGGAGCGTCGGAGGCGCGGCTCCGGCCGAGCTGCCCGCCGCGGTCCTCGGGGCGGTCGCCCAGGTCGAGCGGGAACTGTCCGACCAGGGCGTCGACGCCACGTCGTGGCGCTGGACGCTGACCTGGCTCGAGCGTCGCCCCGTCGTCGAGCTCGACGACGGCACGGTCATCCGGGTCGACGCCGTCACCGGCGAGGCCCGCATCCACGAGCCCGTCGACGCCGAGGGCGACGACGACTGAACCGGCCCGTCCTCGGAGCCACGACGGGCCGCCCACCTCTCGTGGTGCGCGCCACGTCGTGTCCACCGGGGACGTCGTGAGCCGTCAGGCGCGGGCGAGCAGCTCGCCGTGCGGCATGATCAACCAGCCGTCGGGGGCGTCGCGCCAGGAGCGCCAGGCGTCGGCGATCGCGTGCAGTTCGTCGTGCGTGGCGGCGTCCTTCTCGATCGCGTCGGCGTAGAACGCCGACTCCGTCGCGCGGGCCGCCCAGCTGTCGCCCCACCACGTGCGGTCCTCGTCGGACGCGAAGCACCACACGGAGGCGCTGCTCGCCACGTCGACGAAGCCCGCCTCGAGCGCCCACCCCTTGAGGCGCCTCCCGGCGTCGGGTTCACCGCCGTTGCCCCGGTGCACGGTCTGGTAGACGTCCATCCACCGGTCGAGACCCGGGTTCTCGGGTGCCCAGACGCAGCCGTGGTAGTCGACGTCGCGGACGGCGACGACTCCCCCGGGCCGCGCCACCCGGCGCATCTCGCGCAGGGCGGCGACCGGGTCGCCGACGTGCTGCAGGACCTGGTGCGCGTGCACCACGTCGAAGGCGTCGTCGTCGAACGGCAGGGCGAACAGGTCGGCGGTCTCGAAGTGGACGTTGTGGAGCCCCGCCCCGACCGCGAGCGACGTCGCCTGCTCGACGATGCCGGCGGCGGCGTCGATGCCGATCACGCGACCGGGCGCGACGCGGCCGGCGATGTCGACGGTGATGGTCCCCGGCCCCGACCCGACGTCGAGGACGCTGACCCCGGGCACGAGGTGCGGCTCGAGGTACGCGGCCGAGTTCTCGACCGTCCGCCACGCGTGGCTCCGTAGCACGCTCTCGTGGTGGCCGTGGGTGTACCGGGCGGGCGTCTCGGGGCGTTCGCTCATGCGGCGACCCTAGCGCGCCTCCTAGTGTGGGCTGATGACGAACCCGTTCCTCTCCCCCAGCACGCTGCCGTACTCCCTGCCGCCGTTCGCGAGCATCACCGACGACGACTACGGCCCCGCGTTCGACGCCGGGTTCGCCGAACAGCTGGCCGAGGTCGAGGCGATCGCGACCGACCCGGCCGAGCCGACCTTCGAGAACACGGTCGCCGCCCTCGAACGCAGCGGCGCCATCCTCGCCCGTGTCCAGCACGTCTTCTTCAACAAGACCTCGTCGGACTCGACCGAGGCCACCGACGCCCTCGAACTCGAACTCGCCCCGCGGCTCGCGGCGCACGCCGACGCGATCCGACTCGACCCGCGGCTCTTCGCCCGTCTCCGCAGCGTGCACGAGCGCCGCGACGCCCTCGACCTGACCGCCGAGCAGCGCTACCTCGTCGAGCGGCTCGTCGCCGAGGCCACCCGCTCGGGAGCCGCCCTCGCCGACGACGACAAGGTCCGCCTCCGCGACCTCAACGGCCGGCTCTCCACCCTGTCCACGAGGTTCGAGAAGAACCTGCTGGCCGACACGAACGACCTCGCCGTCGTGGTCGACGACGTCGCCGAACTCGACGGACTCGACGCCGGGGCGATCGCGGCCGCCGCCGAGGCGGCCCGAGAGCGAGGGCTCGAGGGCCGCTACGTCATCACGCTCGTCCTCTTCAGCGGGCACCCCTACCTGGCGAGCCTGACCGACGAGGGACTCCGCGATCGGATCATGCAGGCGTCGCTCTCGCGTGGACGGCGCGGAGGCGACCACGACAACCGCGAACTCGTCCTCGAGATCGCCCGGCTGCGCGCCGAGCGGGCCGAACTGCTCGGCTTCGCGTCGCACGCCGCCTACGTCACGGCGGGCGAGACCGCGGGCACCCCCGGGGCGGTGGCCGACCTGCTCGGGCGACTGGCGCCTCCTGCCGCCCGGAACGCCCGCGCCGAGCAGGCCGAACTCGAGCGCGTCGCCGGCCGGACGATCCGGGCCTCGGACTGGGCCTTCTACACCGAACGGGTGCGCGCCGAGGAGCACGACGTCGACACGGCCGCGATGCGCCCGTACTTCGAGGCCGAGCGCGTGCTGCAGGACGGCGTCTTCTTCGCCGCGGGGCTGCTCTACGGCCTGCGGTTCGCCGAACGCGCCGACCTGACGGGCTACCACCCCGACGCGCGGGTCTTCGAGGTGACCGACGCCGACGGCGGCGACGTCGGCCTCTACGTCCTCGACCTCTACACGCGCGACAGCAAGCGCGGCGGCGCCTGGATGAACCCGCTCGTCTCGCAGTCGTCGCTCACCGGGCTGCCCACCGTCGTGGTGAACAACCTCAACGTCCCGAAGCCGCCGGCCGACCAGCCGACCCTCCTCACGCTCGACGAGGTGACCACGTTCTTCCACGAGTTCGGGCATGCCCTGCACGGTCTCGTCGCCCGGGTGACCTACCCGAGCTTCTCGGGCACCAACGTCTTCCGCGACTTCGTCGAGTTCCCCAGCCAGGTGAACGAGATGTGGATGCTCTGGCCGGAGGTGCTCGCGAACTACGCCGTTCACCACGAGACCGGCGACCGGCTGCCGCAACGACTGGTGGACGCCCTCCTCGCCTCCCAGGGCTTCAACCAGGGTTTCGAGACGAGCGAGTACCTCGCGGCGGCCCTGCTCGACCAGGCCTGGCACGCCCTCTCGTCGGCCGAGGCCGCGGCGGTCACCGACGTCGAGGCGTTCGAGCAGGAGGCGCTGGCCGCGGTCGGCCTCGACCTCGCGTCGGTCCCCACCCGCTACTCGAGCACGTACTTCGCGCACACCTTCTCGGGGGGCTACGACGCCGGCTACTACTCGTACATCTGGAGCGAGGTGCTCGACGCCGACACGGTCGAGTGGTTCGAGCAGAACGGCGGGCTGACCCGCGACAACGGCGACCGGTTCCGCGCACGCCTGCTGGGCGTCGGCGGCGCGAAGGACCCCCTCGAGGCCTACCGCGACTTCCGTGGGCGGGACGCCCGCGTCGAGCCGCTGCTCGCGCGGCGCGGCCTCGCCTGACACGAGAACGCCCCGGCCGAACCGGCCGGGGCGTTCTGACGTCGCTGCTAGGCGGACTTCTCGGTGCGCTGCTCGACGAGGCGCGGCACGATCGTGGGCGCGGCGTTCTCGAGCACCGACGCCCGCGTGATGACGACGCGCCCGACGGTGTCGTCGGACGGGACGTCGAACATGATCGGCCCGAGGACCTCTTCGAGGATGGCGCGGAGACCACGGGCACCGGTCTGGCGCAGGACGGCCAGGTCGGCGATCGCCTCGAGGGCGCCGCGATCGAACTCGAGCTCGACCCCGTCGATCTCGAACATGCGCTGGTACTGCCGCACGAGGGCGTTCTTGGGCTCGGTGAGGATCTGCATCAAGGCCGGCTGGTCGAGCTGCGTCACCGTGGTCACCACGGGCAGACGGCCGATGAACTCGGGGATCAGACCGAACTTGTGCAGGTCTTCGGGCAGGACCTCGCTGAAGAGGGCCGCCTCGTCCTCTTTGCTGTGCAGCGGGGCGCCGAAGCCGATGCCGCGCTTGCCGGCGCGGTTCGAGATGATGTCCTCGAGTCCGGCGAACGCCCCGGCGACGATGAACAGCACGTTGGTCGTGTCGACCTGGATGAATTCTTGGTGGGGGTGCTTGCGGCCACCCTGCGGCGGCACCGAGGCCACGGTGCCCTCGAGAATCTTGAGCAGTGCCTGTTGCACGCCCTCGCCCGAGACGTCTCGCGTGATGGACGGGTTCTCGGCCTTGCGGGCGATCTTGTCGATCTCGTCGATGTAGATGATGCCGGTCTCGGCCCGCTTGACGTCGTAGTCGGCAGCCTGGATCAGCTTGAGCAGGATGTTCTCGACGTCTTCGCCGACGTAACCCGCCTCGGTCAGGGCCGTGGCGTCGGCGACGGCGAACGGCACGTTGAGTCGCTTGGCGAGGGTCTGGGCCAGGTAGGTCTTGCCGCAGCCGGTCGGGCCGATCAAGAGGATGTTCGACTTCGAGATCTCGACCTCGTCGGCCAGCGACTCGGCGGCCGTGAGGGTGGAGGCGGCACGGATCCGCTTGTAGTGGTTGTAGACGGCCACGGACAGCGCACGCTTCGCGGCGTCCTGACCGATCACGTACTCTTCGAGGAACGAGTAGATCTCGCGGGGCTTGGGCAGGTCGAACTCGCTCGCGGGTTCGTCGCCGGCCTCGGCGAGGCGCTCTTCGATGATCTCGTTGCAGAGCTCGACGCATTCGTCGCAGATGTAGACGCCGGGACCGGCGATCAGCTGCTGGACCTGCTTCTGGCTCTTGCCGCAGAACGAGCATTTGAGCAGATCGGCACTCTCACCTATGCGCGCCATGCTCGGCCTCCCTGATTGGCTGAGGTCATCGACCGGGACCGGTCGTCGTGTGGGACGAGCCTAACCCGATCCGCCGACACTCACGGACCGACCCGGGGGGTTCGAGCACATCCGCGGTGGTGGCGGACGGACGCCGGGGCATCCGTCCGCCCGTCGACACGACGACGGCCCCGGGCGGGTGCCCGGGGCCGTCGTCGTCGTGCCGTGATCAGCGCGTGAGCGCCGCCGGCTGGTTCTTGCGCGAACCGAGGACCTGGTCGACGAGACCGTAGTCGAGGGCCTCCTGCGCACCGAGGATGTTGTCGCGCTCGATGTCGCGGTTCACCTGCTCGGGCGTCTTGTTCGAGTGCTTCGACAGGGTCTCTTCGAGCCAGGTGCGCATGCGGAGCACCTCGGCGGCCTGGATCTCGATGTCCGAGGCCTGGCCGCCGCTACTACCACCGGTCGCGGGCTGGTGGATCAGCACGCGGGCGTTGGGCAGGGCGAGTCGCTTGCCGGGCTGACCCGCGGCGAGCAGGACGGCCGCGGCCGAGGCGGCCTGACCGAGGCAGACCGTCTGGATCTCGGGACGGATGTACTGCATCGTGTCGTAGATGGCCGTCATGGCCGTGAACGAGCCACCGGGCGAGTTGATGTACAGCGTGATGTCGCGGTCGGGGTCCATGCTCTCGAGCACGAGCAGCTGGGCCATGATGTCGTCGGCCGAGGCGTCGTCGACCTGCACGCCGAGGAAGACGATGCGGTCTTCGAACAGCTTCGCGTACGGGTCCTGACGCTTGTAGCCGTAGGCCGTCCGCTCTTCGAAGCTGGGCAGAATGTACCGGGAGCTGGGGGTCTGCACTCGACCCGCGCCACCCATCATCGGGAGTTCCATGAGTTCTTCTCTTTCTCGTTCTGACGAAGGGGCGGAGGGCCTAGGCCTGGTCGGTGCCGGCGCCGCCGACGACGTCGGTGGCCGAGCCGCGGATGTGGTCGACGAAGCCGTACTCGAGGGCCTCCTCGGCGGTGAACCAGCGGTCGCGGTCGCCGTCTTCGTTGATCTGCTCGACGGTCTTGCCCGTCTGTGCGGCCGTGATCTCGGCCAGTCGACGCTTCATCGAGAGGATGAGCTGCGCCTGCGTCTGGATGTCCGACGAGGTGCCGCCGAACCCGCCGTGCGGCTGGTGCAGCAGGACGCGCGCGTTCGGCGTGATGTAGCGCTTGCCCTTGGTGCCCGCCGTCAGGAGCAGCTGGCCCATCGACGCGGCCATGCCGATGCCGACGGTGACGATGTCGTTCGGCACGAACTCCATGGCGTCGTAGATCGCCATGCCCGCCGTGATCGACCCGCCGGGCGAGTTGATGTAGAGGTAGATGTCCTTCTCGCTGTCTTCCGCAGCGAGCAGCAGCAGTTTCGCGGCGATCTCGTTGGCGTTCTCGTCGCGGACCTCAGAGCCGAGCCAGATGATCCGGTCTTTGAGCAGTCGGTCAAAAACACTGTTGGGCAGTGTCACGTCGGCCATGGTGGAGCTCCCATTCGTTGTCGCTTGTCGTCGAATCTATCGGAGCCAACGCACGGGTTCCGGGCTGTTCGCCCACGGCAGATACCGCGCCTCCCCGGCCCCGTCGGGGGCCCGTCCACGAGCCCGGGAGGCGCGGTGCCGGGAACGACGGAGGGCCGGGTGCGCACTCGCACCCGGCCCTCTCGGACGTGACGGGTCAGCCGACCCGCCGCTCTCGCTTACGCGTGGTCGTGACCCGCGTGGTCGTCGTCGTCGCCGCCGACGCCGGCGGTCGCCGTGAAGGCGGACAGGTCGACCGAGTCGCCCTTGCCGTCGACGACCTTGGCCTTGCTGAGCACGACCGCGAGGGCCTTGCTGCGGGCGACCTCGCCGACCATGGCGGGGATCTGGCCGTTCTGGTCGAGGACCTTGATGAACTCGCCGGGCTCCATGCCGTACTGCGCCGCACCCTGGATGAGGTACTGCGTCAGTTCGTCCTGCTCGACCTTGACCGCCTCTTTCTCGGCGATGGCGTCGAGGAGGATCTGGTTGCGGAAGGCCTTCTCGCTGCTCTCCTTCACCTCGGCGCGGTGCTCGTCGTCCTCGAGGCGGTTCTCCTGCTCGAGGTGACGGTGCACCTCGTCCTCGACGAGCTTCTCGGGGACGGGGATCTCGACGGCCTCGAGCAGCTTCTCGACGACCTGGTCGCGTGCCTGGGCACCCTGACCGAAGGTCTTCGACTTGGCGAGCTGCTCTTTCAGGTCGCCCTTGAGCTCGTCGATCGTGTCGAACTGGCTGGCGATCTGGGCGAAGTCGTCGTCGGCCTCGGGCAGCTCGCGCTCCTTGACGGCCGTGACGTCGACGGCGATGAGGGCGGTCTCGCCCTCGCGGTCCCCGCCGAGCAGCTTCGACTCGAAGGTGGTGCTCTCACCGGCGGTGAGGGACTCGAGGGCCTCGTCGATGCCCTCGATCAGCTCGCCCGAGCCGAGCTCGTACGAGATGCCCTTGGCGGTGTCGACGACGTCGTCGCCGATGGTGGCCGTCAGGTCGATCTGCGCGAAGTCACCCGTGGTCGCGGGGCGGTCGACGGTGACCAGCGTACCGAAACGGGTACGCAGGTTCGTCAGCTCTTCGGCGATCTCGTCGTCGGTGATGTCGACCGTGTCGACCGTCAGCTCGAGGCCGTCGTATTCGGGCAGGTCGAAGTCGGGACGCACGTCGACCTCGACGGCGATCTTCAGGTCGCCAGAGAAGTCCTTGACGTTCGGCCACTCGACCACGTCGGCCTCGGGACGGCCGAGGACGCGGATCTCGGTCTCGGTCACGGCCTCGCGGTAGAACTTGTCGAGGCTCTCGCTGACGGCGTGGTTCAACACCTCTTCACGACCGACGCGCTGGTCGATGATGGGCGGCGGCACCTTGCCCTTGCGGAACCCGGGGATGTTGACCGACTCGGCGATGTGACCGTAGGCGTGCGTGACGCTGGGCTTGAGCTCGTCGGGGGTGACGACGATGTTGAGCTTGACGCGCGTGGGGCTGAGCTTCTCAACCGTGGTCTGGACCAATGTGGGGCTTCTCCTGTGTTGGTGGCGCTGAACTCACATCCGAGACAGCAGGTAGACGATCGTCGGGGCGACAGGACTCGAACCTGCGATCTTCCGCCCCCAAAACGGACGCGCTAGCCACTACGCTACGCCCCGTGTATCAGCCTGGAACCGGCCGGCACGCGTGAGCCCCGTTGAGGTCGGGTACGTGAAGGCCGCGTCGAGTCTAGCCGACACCGAGGGGCCGTGACTGAGCGACCTCGTCGGATGCCTTATGCTGGTCTCACCCGTGCGGCCCGGCCGCTCACGGGGATGTAGCTCAATGGTAGAGCCTCAGTCTTCCAAACTGATCACGCGGGTTCGATTCCCGTCATCCCCTCTGTGTTTGTTCGACGCCTCCGGCGTCCGGCGCAGGGGCACCTCGAATGAAATCTTCTCCGCGCCTTGCACGCAGGTCGACGCCGGCAGGCGCCTTCGATGAAATGTTCTCCGGGCCTTGCACGCAGGCGTCGGCGCTCTTCAGGGGTCTCTCGGCCAGCTCGGGGGGAAGTCGTGCTGGCGGATGATTTTTCCCGGCGCGACGTGACCCAAGATGGCCACATGAGACGCGCGACGTTCGCACGGGTCGCGCTGGTCGGTGCGGTCGTGGCCACCCTGGCGGCCGGGTGCGCCGCCCCACCGACCGAGGCGACCAGCGCCTCCGGGTCCGGGTCCGGGTCCGGGTCCGGGTCCGGCGCGATCGCGCAGGCCGCGGCCGGGCCCGGCGTGGCCGTGGCACCCACCTCGGGCGGGGTGCGGGTCGCGATCGTCGGCGACTCGCTCACGGCCGGCGGAGGTCGCCTGCTGAGCGAGGGGCTCACCGCCGACACCTGGATGACCTACGCCCAGGGCGACGGCGTCGACTACGTCGGCGGCTACGCGAAGGGCGGCTCGACCGTGCAGGAACAGGCCGCCGCGGTGCGCCCCGTCGCCGACGTCGACGTCCTGGTGCTGATGTCGGGCACCAACGACGTGCGCCTCGGCACGAGCTTCGCCGAGTCCGCCTCGTCGTACGACGCCATCGTCGACACGATCCGGCCGGAGCACGTCGTCGTGGCCGCGATCCCGCCCTACGACCGTGCACCCCGGGCCGCGGCCCGGTACGAGGCACAGCTCGAACGCTACGTCGCCGACAAGGGCTGGACCTTCACCGACCCCTGGGGGTTCGCGCGGGCGGGCGACGTCTTCGCCGCCGGCACGACCGTCGACGGCATCCACCCCACGACGGCCGGGTACGAAGCCGTCGGCCACGCCTTGCGCGACGTCGTCCTCGACGTCGCCGGCGCCCGGGTCGTCGCCCCCCAGGCGGACTCCCCCGCCGACCCGGCCGACACCCCTCCGGGCACGACCAGCTGACGACGCCCGTCCTCGACCTCGGCCGCCCGGTCAGGGGCGCGATGCCGACGCGGGGGACGCGTCGACTCAGTGCTGCAGGAAGGCCAGCACGGCGAGCACCCGGCGGTGGTCGGTGCCGCTGTCTTCCAGCAGGAGCTTCTGGAAGATCGAGGTGACGTTCTTCTCCACCGCACCCGTTCCGATGACCAGTTCGGCCGCGATGGCGGCGTTCGTGCGCCCCTCGGCCATCAGCGTCAGGACCTCCCGCTCCCGCGGCGTGAGCGCGGCGAGCGGATCGCTGCGACGGCCCAGCAACTGCGAGACGACCTGCGGGTCGAGGACCGTGCCGCCGTCGGACACCCGCCCGAGCGCGTCACGGAACTCGTCGAACGAGGCGATGCGGTCCTTGAGCAGGTAGCCGACCCCGCCCGAGCCCGCTTCGAGCAGGTCGCGGGCGTAGGCCACCTCGACGTACTGCGACAGCAGCAGGATGCCGAGGTCGGGCCGACGGCGTCGCGCCTCGATCGCGGCCCGGACGCCCTCGTCGGTGTGCGTGGGCGGCATGCGGACGTCGAGGACGGCGATGTCGGGACGGACCTCGTCGAGGTCGGCCAGCAAGGCGTCGGCGTCGCCGTACGCCCCCACGACGTCGACCCCGATCTCGTCGAGGAGTCGGACGAGCCCCTCCCGCAGCAGCACCGAGTCGTCGGCGACGACGACGCGGAGGGGCTGACGGGAGGGGCTCTCGAGACTCACGCGTCCAGACTACGGGCGCGGCCCACGGACGACGGTCGCGCGGGCGGCCCCGCCGGCGGGTCGAGCGGCCCGTCGGGCAGCGCGGCGTCGGGCAGCGGCTCGGTCACGGCCGTCGACGAGAACGGCGGCAGCGGCTCGGTCGGCAGCGGCAGCGTCGGGTTGCTCGGCACCTCGATCGTCATCGGGATGCTCACCGTGACGATGGTCGGCCCGCCCTGCGGGCTGCTGATGTCGAGGAAGCCGCCGAGGCCCACCAGGCGCTCCTGCACCCCGGCGAGACCGTGGCCGTCGCGCAGGCCGGCGCCGCCGCGCCCGTCGTCGGTCACGACGAGCTCGAGCAGGGTGCCGATGCCGTCGGGAGCCTGCCTCGTGCGCAGCACGAGGTCGGCGCTGGCCGCCCCGGCGTGCTTGCCCGTGTTCGTCACCAGTTCGGACGCGATGAAGTACGCGTTGCGCTCGATGTCGCTCGGGATCACGACGTGCGCGGGCACCCGGTCGAGCATCGTGGTGGGCACCACCGAGCGGTCGACGAGCGACTCGAGCGCCGCCACGAGGCCCCGGTCCATCAACAACGGAGGCGCGAAACCGCGGGACAGGGCACGCAGCTCCTCGAGGGCCTCGCGGGACTGGACCCGCGCCTCCTCGATGAGGGTCTTGCTCTTCTCGGGGTCGGTGTCGACGGCGCGGGACGCCGCGGCGAGGTCCATCTGCAGACGCACCAGACGCTGTTGCGGTCCGTCGTGGATGTCGCGCTCGAGCCGGCGGAGGGCCGTGCCCTCGGCCGACAGGGCCGCGGTGCGCGAGATCTCGCGGTCGGCGAGCTCGACCTCGAGTTGCTCGCTGCGGAACCCCCCGAGCATGACGGCGGCGATCGCCTGGTGCATGACCACGAACCCGTGCACGACGTAGGGATAGACGAGCACGACGCCCGCGAAGAGCGCGAGGGCGAGGACGACGAGCACCGCGCCTCCGCCGTTGCCGATCGCGGACGCCCAGTTGAAGGTGTCGAACGGCGGCAACGCCTGGAAGACGAGCACGACCCCCAGGACGGCGAGCACCGGGCCGGCCAGGAGACCCACGAGGACGAAGGACGTGAAGCCCGCCACGATCGGGAACACCACGACGCCGTAGAGCAGGTACAGCCAGTGGTGCGGGTTGGCGAAGACCGAGACGGCCCGCGCGAAGCGGTTCGTCGACCGGCCCCACTCGGTGCTCGGCGTCCAGTCGACGGGGCGGATGGGTCGGTCGCTCGCCCACCGCAGGCGGAGCACCTCGAAGGTGCCGAACCACCGGGCGATCCAGAGCGCGCCGAAGACGACGATCGCGAGGAAGACGAGGGTGAACAGCGAGTCGCTCGACCCGCTGACCGTGTGCAGGAACAACGAGGCGGCCACCGTCACGATGACGACGAGGACGGCCGACAGGGCGACGTAGCCGAGTTCACGGGGCAGTTCGCGCCAACGGCGTCGGTAGCCACCGGGGCGGGACGGGGGCGAGAGGTAGGGGTTGGCGGCGGTGATGGTGGTCTCCTGGATCATGCCTTCGAGCCTGGTCCGGACGGGGCGTCCACCCCATGGTGCCAGCGCCCGGACCGCCGGTGGGGTTATCCCCCCTCACGACCCGTGGTGAGGTGAGGCTGGCCTAGGTGAGCCGAGCCTCAGCTTGCTTGCGGAATTCTCCCAGACGTCTAGCGTTGCCTCCATCGTCTAGGAAAGGACCACGTCATGACCGACATCACCCGCACCGTCCCCCAGGGTTCCGTCGACCCCGACGTCGCCGCCGGCGTCGCCCAGTTCCTCAGCCAGATCGTCACCGACATGACGGCCCTGTCGGTCAACGGCAAGCAGGCCCACTGGCACGTGCGCGGCATCGCCTTCGTCGCCGTCCACGAACTCATCGACGTGGTCGTCGACCACGCCCGCGAGTGGGCCGACCTCGCCGCCGAGCGCGTCGTCGCCCTCGGCCTGCCGGTCGACGGTCGCATCGAGACCGTCGCCGCCAAGACGGTCATCCCCCCGACCTCCCCCGGCTTCAACCAGATCGACGTCACCATCGCCGAGCTGGTCGCCCAGATCGACGCGTCGCTGGTCGCCGTCCGCGAGGCCATCGACGAGCTCGGCGAGCTCGACGCCTCGAGCCAGGACGTCGCGATCGAGATCTCGCGGGGCCTCGAGAAGGACCGCTGGTTCCTCGCCGCGCACGTCGCCGGCTGACCTCCTCGCCAGACGGACGAAGGCCGCCACCCTGCACGGGGTGGCGGCCTTCGCCGTGTCGGGTCGGCACCGCCTCGTCAGAGCGTGCGGTGCGTCCACCGACCCGCCAGGACCGTGCCGACGACGGGCATCCGGCGCAGCTGGTCGTCCGACGCGGCGAGCGGATCGACCTCGGTGACCACGAGATCGGCGACGGAGCCGACCTCGACCGTGGCTCGACCGCCCGTCGAGGCGGCGAGCGCCGCCGAGGCGACCAGTCGCTGTTCGGGGTGCCACGCCTCGCGTCCGTCGCGCGAGCGCGAGATCGCCGCGGCCATCGCCACCCAGGGATCGAGCGGGGCGACCGGCGCATCCGAACCGAGCTGCAGGCGGACGCCGGCGGCGACGAGGCTCTCGAAGACGTAGGCCCGCTCGGAGCGGCCCGCCCAGAGCCGGTCGACGACGTCGCGGTCGTCCATGGCGTGTTCGGGCTGCACGCTGGCCACGATGCCGAGGCGCGCGAACCGGTCGACGTCGTGCGCGTCGAGCAGTTGGGCGTGCTCGATGCTCCCGCCGCAGCCGATCAGCTCGAGGGCGTCCAGCGCCTGGGCGTTCGCGGCGTCGCCGATCGCGTGCACGGCCGGCACGAGTCCCGCCGAGGAGGCGCGGCGCAGCCACCCGACGAGTTCGTCGGTCTCGTAGATGCGCACCCCCCGAGCAGCCGGGTCGCCCTCGAGCCCGGGGTACGGGTCGTGGCAGTACGCGGTGCGGGTGCCGAGGGAGCCGTCGGTGATTATCTTGAACGGCCCCATGGTGACGAGGCCCTCGGTGCCCGGGACCACGTCGCCGGTGCGCAGCCCGCGGGCGACGACGGCGTCGAGGTCGCGGGGGTAGACCCCGGGACGGATGCGGAGGCCCCGCGTGCCTTCGGCCACCCGACGTGTCCAGCGGTCGAGCGACAGCGTCATCTCGAGGTCGACGACCCCGACGACCCCCCGGGCGGCGGCCGCGTCGACGGCCTCGGCGACCCACCCGTCGAGCTGGTCGTCCGGTACGACGCTCACCGCGGCGCTGACGTCGAAGGCCGGCTGCTCGCGCAGCAGGCCGGTCGGGTGGTCGGCGTGACCGTGACGGGCCAGGGCGGACGAGTCGAGCCAGACGGAGTGCAGGTCGTTGCTCACGAGGACGACCGCCACGTCACCGGCCACCGAGTCGAGGAGCGCGCGGCTCGGAGCATCGGGCCAGAGGGCGTCCTGGAAGCCGTAGCCGACGAGGGTCCCGCCCGCCTCGACCGGCTGGACGCGCAGGCGCTCCCCCACGATCGAGGCCGCCTCGGCGGCGGACCGTGCCCGCGACAGGTCGAGTCGTCGGCGCACCAACGCCCACTGGTCCATGTGGACGTGGGAGTCCCAGAGGCCCGGGGCGAGCCAGCGGCCGTCGAGGTCGACCACCTCGGCACCGTCGGGAGCGGGACCGGACGCGAGGGCGACGACCCGGCCGCCGTCGAGCAGGACGTCCACGGGAGCGGGTCCGCCGCCGACCAGGCGGGCGCCCGTCAGGAGCGTGCGCCGCGCCTCCTCGGCCCGGGTTCCTGCGCCGACCGTCATCGGTCGCGCACCCGGCGCATCTCGGCGGCGAGCGCCGGCTGCGCGTAGTGCTCGCCGTGCTCGAGCTCGTCCACGATGCGGTCGACGACCTCGGGTGCCTTGTTCTGGCTGAGCTTGGCGCGGGCGTCGAACCGGGTCACGCGCAGCCGGATGCCGACGGTGCCCTTCGCGACCCGGCGAGAGCCCTCGTCGTCGAGGGTGAGGGTCGAGGGCTCGGGCATGACGCGCTCGAAGTGGTCGACGAGCTCGCCCAGCACGCGGAAGTTCTCGTCGTCCGAGAGGATCTCGGGGGTGCCCCAGAGGTGCGCCGTGACGTGGTTCCAGGTGGGGATGATCTGCTCGGCCGGGTACCAGCCGGGCGAGACGTAGCCGTGCGGGCCCTGGACGATCACCATGACCTCGTGCTCGCCCAGTTCGTGCGAGCGCTCGTCCGGACGACCGACGTGGCTGACGAGCACGATGGCCCCCGGGTCCGCGTCGTCCTGCTCGAGCACGACGGGGTAATGCGACGCGACGAGACCAGCCGCCGTGTGCGACACGATCGTCGCCCACGGGTTCTCGTGGATCAGCCTCTTGACCTCGTCGACGTCGGACAGGACGAACGTGGGGGTGTGCCGCATGCGATCAAGTCTGGTCGGTCGGGCACCAGTACAGCTTGCGACCCGCGGCCATCTCCATCACGACGTTCGTCCCGCAGACCCGGCAGGGCAGACCCTCGCGGTGGTAGACCCAGTGCCGGTCGGCCCGGCTGCGCAGGGCCTTGGCGTGCTGGGACTTGGTGAGACCGTCCATGGTCATCATCTGGCCGAGCTCCACGCCGCTCTTGAGCAGCTTCGTCCAGTCCTTGTAGAGGGCTCGCAGCACCTCTTCGGGGACCTGGTTGCCGGGAGTGTGCGGGTCGAGCCGGGCCCGGAACAGCAGCTCGGCCCGGTAGATGTTGCCGATGCCGCTGACCACGCTCTGGTCCATCAGCAAGAGGCCGATAGGGGTGCGCTTCTTGCCCGCGATCGACACGAATCGGTCGGCGCCCTTCTTCGGCGAGTCGACGAGGGGGTCGGGACCGAGCTTGGCGATCGCCAGGTCGACCCCGGCCGCGTCGAGCACCTCGCACTTCGTCGGGCCACGGAGGTCGCCGACCGCGGTGTCGGTCAGCAGCCGCACGCGCACCTGCCCGACGGGCTCGGGCGGGAACGAGTCGATGTCGTCCTCGGTCTTCTCCTGCTCGGCCATGCGCACGCGAGACCGGCGTGGCGCCCCGATGCTGGCCATCGAGTCCTCGCCGTCGTCGTCGGGGGCGTTCTCGGCCTTGCGGGTGGCCGCCCGGCGAGTCCGGGACTCGGCCATCGAATGGCCCGTGGCGATGGCGCCCGCGAAGTCCCACGCGCCATAGAGCCCGAGGTGCACGTGCAGCCACAGGCCGTTGTCGAACTCGAGGAACATCTGCTTGCCGACGGCCTTGGAGTCGACCATCGTGGCGCCGTCGAGCCTCGTCGCCCCGTCGGCGAACCGACCCTGGGGCGAACTCACCCGGACTCGGTGGCCGACGAAGCTCTGCTCGAACTGGTTGGCGATGCGGTGGACGGAATGGCCCTCGGGCACGGCGACACCTCTCTCGGTGGTCGATGGAACGGTCTCGGGCGTGTCGCCGGAGACGACGGAGCGGCGAGGCCCCGGTCGGGGTCCCGCCGCTCTCGACGTTACGTCGTCAGTCGACCGGGTGACCGGCGATGGCGCCCGTGGTCTCGTACTCCCCGACCTGCGCGATGCGGCGCACGTGGCGTTCGTCGTGGCTGAACGGCTCGGCGACGAAGGCGTCGATGAACGCCAGGGCCTCGGCCTCGGTGTGCTGGCGCGCCCCGATCGCGATGACGTTCGCGTCGTTGTGCTGGCGGGCGAGCTTGGCGGTCGAGTCGTTCCAGACCAGGGCGGCACGGACGCCCTCGACCTTGTTCGCGGCGATCTGCTCGCCGTTGCCCGAGCCGCCGAAGACGACGCCCAGCGCCTCGTGGCCGGCACGCTGGTCGCGCACGGTCGCCCGGGCCGCCGCGATGCAGAACGACGGGTAGTCGTCGAGGGGCTCGTAGCTCGTCGGACCGTGGTCGGTCACGTCGTGGCCCGCGTCGGTGAGGTGCTGGATGACGGTCGTGCTGAAGTCGAGGCCGGCGTGATCGGTCGCCACGTGGATGCGCATGGAGACGATCCTACGACCGGCTCAGTCGAAGATCGGCCCGACCGTGCGCGTGCGCTTGATCTCGAAGAAGCCGGGGTACGAGGCCACGGCGACGACTCCGTCCCACAGCCGCAGCGCCTCCTCACCCTTCGGGGCCGGAGAGATGACGGGGCCGAAGAAGGCGACGCCGTCGACCGCGATGACGGGCGTGCCGACGTCCTGGCCGACCCGGCCGATGCCGTCGAAGTGGCTGGCACGCATCTGCTCGTCGTACTCGTCGCCGTCCGCGTACCGCGCGAAGTCGGCGGGCAGTCCGACCTCGGCCACGGCACCGGCGACGACGACGTCGCCGTCCTTCTCGCCCTCGTGGTGGATGCGGGTGCCGAGGGCGTCGTAGAGCGGCTTGACGATCTGCTGACCGTGGAGTTCACCTGCGGCCGTGACGAGCCGCGTGTAGCGCAGCATGCGGGCGAAGTTCGCCTTGTACTCGTCGCTGACGTCGGCGTCCTCGTTGAGGACCGCGAGGCTCATCACGTGGAAGGTGACGTCGAGGTCACGGTGCTTCGCGACCTCGTCGACCCAGCGGCTGGTCATCCAGGCCCAGGGGCACGACGGGTCGAACCAGAAGTCGACGACGGTGTGGGACGCGGGAGCGGGGGTGTCGGTCATGCCCTCAGTCAACACCCCGGCGTCGTACAGCCGGTCTAGGCTTTCAGCGGACCACGAGTCCCCCCTCACCCCCCCCAGACGGATGGAGCCAGAGTGCCCGGAGAGAACCTCACCCGCGTCGAGGCGCAAGAGCGCAAGAACGTCGTCGACGTGCAGTCGTACGAGATCGCCCTCGACCTGACCCGCGGCGACGAGGTGTTCGGCAGCTCGACCACCGTGCGCTTCACCGCCACCCCCGGAGCGTCGACCTTCATCGACGCGCTCACCCGCACCGTGCACTCGGTGACCCTCAACGGCACCGCGCTCGACGTCGACGCGGTCTCCGACGGCGTGCGCATCCAGCTGGCCGAGCTGGCCGCCGAGAACGTGCTCGAGGTCGTCGCCGATGCCGAGTACACCAACACCGGCGAGGGCCTGCACCGGTTCGTCGACCCGGTCGACGGCGAGGTCTACCTCTACTCGCAGTTCGAGGTGCCCGACAGCCGCCGCGTCTTCGCGGTCTTCGAGCAGCCCGACCTCAAGGCGACGTTCCAGTTCACGGTCACCGCACCCACACGCTGGCAGGTCGTCAGCAACCAGCCCACGCCCGAACCCGTCGTCGACGGTGAGACCGGCACCTGGACCTTCTCGCCCACGCCCGTGCTCTCGAGCTACGTCACGGCGATCATCGCCGGCCCGTACGACGTGGTCCGCAGCGACCTCGCCAGTTCCGACGGCCGCACGATCCCGCTCGGCATCTTCACGCGCCGATCCCTCACCGAGTACCTCGACGCCGACTACATCTTCGAGAAGACCCGTCAGGGCTTCGCCTACTACGAAGAGAAGTTCGACTACGCGTACCCCTTCGACAAGTACGACCAGCTCTTCGTGCCCGAGTTCAACGCCGGTGCCATGGAGAACGCGGGTGCCGTCACCTTCGTCGAGACCTACGTCTTCCGCAGCAAGGTGACCGACGCCATCAAGGAACGCCGCGTCGTCACGATCCTCCACGAGCTCGCGCACATGTGGTTCGGCGACCTCGTCACGATGAAGTGGTGGAACGACCTCTGGCTGAACGAGTCGTTCGCCGAGTGGGCCTCGACCATCTCGACCGCCGAGGCGACCGAGTGGACCGAGGCCTGGACCACCTTCCAGGCGATGGAGAAGAGCTGGGCCTACCGCCAGGACCAGCTGCCGTCGACGCACCCCGTCGTCGCCACGATCAACGACCTCGAGGACGTCCAGGTCAACTTCGACGGCATCACCTACGCCAAGGGCGGGTCGGTGCTCAAGCAGCTCGTCGCCTGGGTGGGCATCGACGCCTTCTACGCCGGCGTCGCCGCGTACTTCAAGAAGCACCACCACTCGAACACCGAGCTGAGCGACCTGCTCGTCGAACTCGAGGCCACCTCGGGCCGCGAGCTGACCAGCTGGTCGAAGCTCTGGCTCGAGACCGCGGGCGTCAACACGTTGCGTCCCGAGCTCGAGGTCGACGAGAACGGCGTGATCACCTCGTTCGCCGTGATCCAGGAGGCGGCAGCCGACCACCCCACCATCCGCCCGCACCGCCTCGCCATCGGCCTCTACGCCCTGCAGGGCGACGCCCTGGTCCGCACCGACCGCGTCGAGATCGACGTGGACGGCACCCGTACCGAGGTCCCCGAGCTGGTCGGGCTGAACCGCGGCGACCTCGTGCTGATCAACGACGACGACCTCGCCTACGCGAAGATCCGACTCGACGAGGTGTCGCTCGCCACGGCCATCGCCCACCTCTCGAAGATCTCGAACCCGCTGGCCCGCGCCCTCGTCTGGGGCTCGGTCTGGGACGCGACGCGCGACGCCGAGACCTCGGCCTCGGACTACGTGCGTCTCGTGCTCGACAACATCGCGACCGAGACCGAGTCGACGACGATCCGCACCACGCTCTCACAGCTGCTGCAGACCGCCCGCAGCTACGTCGCCCCCGCGCGCCGCACCTCCACGATCACCGAGGTCGGCGACGGCCTCTGGGCCCTCGCCCAGGGTGCCGAGGCCGGGTCGGACGCCCAGTTCCAGTTCGTCACCTTCTTCGCCGCGATCGCGTCGACCGAGACCCACCGGGAGGCGCTGGCCGGCCTGCTCGACGGATCGCTCGCTCTCAAGGGCCTCACCGTCGACACCGACCTGCGCTGGCAGCTGCTCGAGGGCCTCGTGCTCGTCGGCGGTGCCGGTGAGGCCGAGATCGACGCCGCCCTCGCCGAGGACAACACGGCGAACGGCGCCCAGGCCGCCGCGCGGGCCCGCGCGACGATCGCGACCACCGAGGGCAAGCTCGCCGCCTTCGCGTCGGTCGTCGACAGCGCCGAGCAGCCCAACGCCATCGTCCGGGCGACGACCCTCGGGTTCCAGCACACGAACGACCCGGCGATCCTGCAGCCGCTCGTCGAGCGCTACTTCTCGTCCCTCACCGGCATCTGGGAGTCGCGCAGCTACCACATCGCCGACACCCTCGTCTCGGGGCTGTACCCGGCCGGCCTCGCCGACCAGGCCCTCGTCGACGCGTCGTACGCGTGGCTCGAGGCGAACCCCGAGACGCCGGCCCTGCGCCGCATCGTGAGCGAGAGCGTCGCGGGCGTCGAGCGGGCCCTGCGGGTGCAGGCGGTCGACCAGCAGTAGTCGGGCCCCGGGTCGCGCGACGACCCGACGACCGACCCGGACGGCGGGCCCTCTCACAGGGCCCGCCGTTCCGGCGTCCAGGCACCTCCCGGGTGGGGTTGCGGCGGCGTGCTTGACTTGTCGCTCATATGGACCTTCTCCTCGCTGCCGCCACCGACCCCGCCGCGCCGATCGCCTTCGACTGGGACGCCTTCTGGACGATGTGGCGCGTTCCCATCCGCATCGTGGCGATCCTGCTCGTCGCGGTGCTGTTGCGCGTCGCCCTGCACTTCACCATCCGGCGGGTCGTCGACCAGGTCGTGAACGGAATCAAGCGGAAGCAGAACGTCGACGACACGCAGGCCCTCATGGCCTCGCCGCTGCAGGCCGTCCGGGTCGTCCAGCGCACCCGCACGCTCGGCAGCGTGCTGAACAACGTGGTGACGGTCGTCGTCGCGGGCATCGCGCTCGTGTTGATCCTCGGCGAACTGAACTTCAACGCCGTCGCCATCGTCAGCGCGGCGGGTGTGGTCGGTGCCGGACTCGCATTCGGCGCCCAGAACATCGTCAAGGACATGCTCAACGGCATCTTCATGGTCGCCGAAGACCAGCTGGGGGTGGGCGACGTCGTCGACGTCGGGCCCGCGGCCGGCGTCGTCGAGGCCGTCGGCATCCGCGTCACGCAGATCCGCGACGTGAACGGCGTGCTGTGGTTCGTCCGCAACGGCGAGATCCTGCGCGTGGGCAACATGTCGCAGGGCTGGACGCGCGTGGTCATCGACCTCGCCGTGCCCTACTCCGCCGACGTCGACCAGGTGCAGGACGCCATGTTGAACACCGCGAACGAGCTCGCCGCGATCCCGAAGTGGAGGCGCGCCATCATCGACCAGCCCGAGGTCTGGGGAATCCAGTCGATCGCCGAGGAGCACGTGGTCATCCGCATCGTCGCCAAGACGCGGTCCGCCGACCGTGACAACGTCGACCGGGAGCTGCGGTCCCGTCTCAAGAAGACCCTGGACGCCATGGACATCGTGCTGCCCTCGCTGACGAGCGTCGTCCTCACCGGCTTCGACAGCGCCTCCTCGGTCCAGGGCGCCCGGGCGCCCCGCACGGCGCCGACGCCCCACGTGCCGCGGAGCAAGCGCAAATGACCGACCTCCCGCTGACGCCGCGCCCGTCCACCGCTCAGCCCGTGACTCCCCCGCCGTCGGCCGTGCCGGTCACCGTCCGGCGCGGCCTCGGTGACGACGCCGCCCAGGGCAACTTCTGGCAGCAGATCGGTGGGCGGCCGACCTTCGAGAAGTTGGTCCGCCGCTTCTACGAGGGCGTCCGGACAGACGAGGTGCTCTGGCCGATGTACCCGGAAGCGGATCTCGAGGGCGCGATCCAACGCTTGACGGGGTTCCTCGAGCAGTACTGGGGCGGCCCCACCACCTACAGCCAGGAGCGCGGGCACCCCCGCCTGCGCATGCGGCACATGCCGTTCCGGGTGACGCCCGAGGCACGTGACCACTGGCTGCAGCACATGCGGGTGGCCGTCGACGAACTCGAACTCGCCCCGCTCGACGACGCGATGCTCTGGGGCTACCTGGATCGCGCTGCGCAGGCCATGGTCAACACGTTCGAGCGCTGACCGCCCACCGCCGGGCCGCCCACCGCCGGGCCGCCCGCCTCGGACCGCCCACCGCCGGGCCGATCGTCAGAGCAGGGACGAGCGCCGCTTAACGAGCACGTGGCCCTTGGGCGTCGTGAGGCGGGTCCACGTGCCGGTCTCGAACACCGCGACCTCGTCCTCGCCGTCGAGGAATCCCAGGCTGAGGGCACCGAAGCCGGCTCCGGCGGGAACCCCCTCGGCACCCTCGACGGGGGCCGACCACACGTCGGCTCGCACCCGGTGCACGATCTGCTCACCGGTGCCCGTGGGGATCGCCTCGGCGACGCGGGCGATTCCGGCCTCGGCGGTCGATCGGAGGCGGTCGGCCTCGATCGGGCCGAGTCGCGTCCAGCCCCCGCGTGGCGGCGAGATCGCTGCCCACGTCACGGTGTTGACCGTGGCGGGCACGGACACGGTGACCGCAGCGGTCGGGTCGACGACGTCGTTCTGCAGGCGTACGAGGCGCTCCTTCAGCGACCGGACCGGGACCACGGCGTCGAACTCGGGGCGGTCGTCGAGTTGGAAGGTGCGGAGCCCCAGCACGGTGGGGCTCGAGTCGAGCAGACCCATCGGGTAGAACACGGCGACGTAGACGGCCAGGACACCGGAGCCGGCGATGAGCCGGACCGAGCCGTCCTCCACCCGGCCCGCACGCCCGAGATAGGTCGCGAGATCGCTGAGGGACAGGGAGTCGGGGAGGGTGAATGCGTCGTTCATCGGCCCCCTAAACTACATCGCGTGACCGACGATCCGCTGCAGAGCCTGCTGTCCACCCTCGACCTCTCGCCGGCGGGCAACGTCGGTGGTCAGGACGTCTTCACGGGTGGGTCACAGCCCGAGCCGCTCGGTCGCGTGTTCGGCGGCCAGGTCGCCGCGCAGGCCCTCGTCGCCGCCCAGCGCACCGTCGGGGGCGGACGCGACGTCCACTCGCTGCACTCGTACTTCCTGCGGCCCGGAGACCTCACCATCCCCATCACGTTCACGGTCGACCGCATCCACGACGGCCGGTCGTTCGCGACCCGTCGCACCCAGGCGTCGCAGGACGGCGTGCCGATCTTCTCGATGATCGCGTCCTTCCAGACCCCCGACGAGGGGCTCGACCACCAGGTCGACATGCCCTCCGGTCTTCCCGATCCCGAGGACGTCCCGAGCGACGCCGAGCTGCTGTCCGCGGTCGACAACCCCGTCGCCCAGTCGTGGGCCCGGCGGCCGTTCGACATGCGCCACGTGCCGTCGCCGGTCTTCTTCAGCGTCGAGGGCGACCACGTCGCGCATCAGGCCGTCTGGCTCAAGGCGACCGGCCCACTGCCCGACGACGCCGACCTGCACCGCGCCGCCCTGCTGTACGCGAGCGACTACACCCTCCTCGAACCGATCTACCGCCGTCACGGCGTCGCGTTCGTCACCCCCGGGCTCAAGGCCGCGAGCCTCGACCACGCCATGTGGTGGCACCGTCCCGCCCGCGTCGACGAATGGCTTCTCTACGTGCAAGAGAGCCCCAATGCGGTGGGCGGACGTGGCCTCTCGCTCGGGCGCATCTACGACCGCGCGGGCACTCTCGTGGCGAGCGTCGCACAAGAGGGCATGGTGCGGGTGCCGCGAGGCTGACCCGCCACGTTCCTGGTCAGCGCCGGCGGAAGGCCAGGGGTTCTTCGACGAACGGCGACCAGGCGTCGCGCTCGACGTCGGAGATGCGCCGGGGCTGATTCGTCGCCGAGTCGACCAGCACGATGGTGGTGGCGGCCTTCGTGAACAGCGTCCGGGGCTCGACGCCCTCGGGCGACCAGACCTCGTAGCAGACCTCGAGGCTCGCCCCGCCGAGTCGCCCGACCCAGATCTGCACGTCGAGCGGGGCCCGCAGGTACGGGATGGGGACGAGGTACTCGAGCTCCTGCCGGGCGATGAGCGTCATCGTTGCGGCGTTCGGACTGCCGTCGAGGACGGCGGCCGAGGACCGTTCGTCGATCGCCCCGTCGGCAGACCAGAACGCGTCGATGCGCGCCTCCTCGAGGAGGCGCAGCATCGACGCGTTGTTCACGTGACGGTACCCGTCGAGATCGCTCCAGCGGACTCGGGTCGGCACGTGCAGGCGGGTCATGACGGTGCGGTGCCGGTCAGTCGCGCGTGAGCTTGCGGTACGTGGCCGAACTCGGCTTCGCCGCGTCGGCGCCGAGGCGCTCGACCTTGTTCTCTTCGTACGCCTCGAAGTTGCCCTCGAACCAGTACCAGTTGGGCGTCCCGTCGTCGTTCAGGCCCTCCCACGAGAGGATGTGCGTGGCGATCCGGTCGAGGAACCACCGGTCGTGAGTGATGACCACGGCGCAGCCGGGGAACTCGAGGAGCGCGTTCTCGAGGCTGCCCAGCGTCTCGACGTCGAGGTCGTTGGTGGGCTCGTCGAGCAGGAGGAGGTTGCCGCCCTGCTTGAGCGTCAGCGCCAGGTTGAGGCGGTTGCGCTCACCACCTGACAGCACGCCGGCCTTCTTCTGCTGGTCGGGACCCTTGAAGCCGAACTGCGACACGTAGGCCCGCGACGGGATCTCGGTCTTGCCGACCTGGATGTAGTCGTGCCCCTCGGAGACGACCTCCCACAGGTTCTTGTTGGGGTCGATGCCGCCACGGCTCTGGTCGACGTACGAGATGTCGACCGTCTCGCCGACCTTGAGCTCGCCACCGTCGAGCGGCTCGAGCCCGACGACCGTCTTGAAGAGGGTGGTCTTGCCGACGCCGTTCGGCCCGATGACGCCGACGATGCCGTTGCGGGGCAGCGTGAACGACAGGTCGTCGATGAGCACACGCTCGCCGAACGACTTGTGGAGCTTCTTGGCGTCGATGACCTGTGAGCCGAGACGCGGGCCCACGGGGATCACGATCTCTTCGAAGTCCAAGGTGCGCGTGCGCTCGGCCTCGTTCGCCATCTCTTCGTAGCGCGCCAGACGCGCCTTCGACTTCGCCTGACGACCCTTGGCGTTGCTCCGGACCCACTCGAGCTCGGACGCGAGGCGCTTGGCGAGCTTGGCGTCCTTCTTGCCCTGGACCTGGAGGCGCTCGCCCTTCTTCTCGAGGTAGGTCGAGTAGTTGCCCTCGTAGGGGTAGAGGCGGCCGCGGTCGACCTCGGCGATCCACTCGGCGACGTGGTCGAGGAAGTAACGGTCGTGGGTCACGGCGAGCACGGCGCCGGGGTACTTGCTGAGGTGCTGCTCGAGCCAGAGCACGCTCTCGGCGTCGAGGTGGTTGGTGGGCTCGTCGAGGAGCAGCAGGTCGGGCTTCTGCAGCAGCAGCTTGCACAGCGCGACGCGACGCTTCTCACCACCGGAGAGGTTCGCGACCTCGGCATCGCCCGGAGGCGTGCGGAGGGCCGACATGGCCTGCTCGAGCTGGGAGTCGAGGTCCCAGGCGTCGGCGGCGTCGATCTCTTCTTGGAGGGTGCCCATCTCGGCGAGCAACGCGTCGAAGTCGGCGTCGGGCTCGGCCATGGCGGCCGAGACCTCGTTGAAGCGGTCGAGCTTCTGCTTGATCGGCCCCACGCCCTCTTGCACGTTCTCGAGGACGGTCTTGGTCTCGTCGAGTTCGGGCTCTTGCATCAGGATGCCGACCGAGTAGCCGGGGCTGAGCTTCGCCTCGCCGTTGCTGGGGGTGTCGAGCCCCGCCATGATCTTGAGGATCGTCGACTTGCCGGCGCCGTTCGGCCCCACGACACCGATCTTCGCCCCCGGGATGAACGACATGGTGACGTCGTCGAGGATCAGCTTGTCGCCGACCGCCTTGCGGGCGCGCACCATCGAGTAAATGTATTCGGCCATGACAGCGAGTCTATCGGGCGGGGCCCCGCCCCCGACGTCACCAGTCGATGGCTCGGGTCGACCCGACGAGGCAGGCGCCCGTGCCGAGGACCGGCGCCGTCTGGCTGCTGTAGCCCGCGCCCGAGACCTGCCCGATCAGGCAGTCCTGACCCCAGAGCACCGAGAACTGCACGCTGTCGGCGTCGCGGCCGATCGAGGTCGTGTCGGCGGTGACCTGCATCGTCGACTTGTCGAAGCCTGCGGCGACCAGCGCGTCGACGACGGCGCGCCCACCCGGGCGGGCGTTCGCCGCGACGGTCGCGGCGTTCACCTCGTCGAAGTGGGCCAGCGCCTCGGCCGTCGTGGACGTGGACGAGAACGGCGGGGCGTCCGTCGACGGGGCGACGGACGACGGCGTCGGTGACGGCTCGGGCGACGAGGTGCACCCCACGAGGGGGATCGCCACGGCCAGCACGATCGCGGCGAGCGCCAGGCCGCGTGGAGGTCTCGAACCGGTCACGGGGGCCCTTCGTCGCTGGCGGCGGCCGCGGGTCGGCGAGCCGTGAGGAGTCTACGGCGTGCCGACCCACGGGCCCGGGACACGGGCGTCACCGGGGTGGTCAGAACGGGGCCGCCACCTCGTCCGCGCCGACGGCCGCGGGAGCACCCCAGTCCGCGCCGTCGTCGGGGATCGCCACCCGGTCGGGGTCCGACGACGCATCCGTCGCCGCACCGTCCGAGGGGCCTCCGTGACCGGTTCCGTGGTCCGCCTCCGTCTCGGGTGCCGAGCCGCTCTCGTCGGAGGCGACGGTCGGATCGCCCCCGCCCGCGGCCGAGGAGGAGCCCGCCGTGGCGGACGAAGCGGACGCCACCCGCCGTTCGAAGGTCGACCTGCCCCAGACGAGGTCGTGACCGACCGCGTCCGCGTCGACCTCCACCGTCATGCCGCTGCGCTCGCCCGACTCCCACGCGCGGATGCGGACGCGCCCCGTGACCACGACCCGCTGCCCCTTGCGGAGGCTGGCCAGCACGTTGTCGGCGAGCTGACGGAAGCACGTCACGGTGTACCAGTTGGTCTCGCCGTCGACCCACTCGCCCTTGACGCGGTCGTACCGTCGCTGCGTCGAGGCGAGTCGGAAGCTCGTGATGGAGAGGCCGGTCTGCGTGACGAGGGCCCGGGGGTCGGTCGCGATGATCCCTGTGAGGGTGATGGTGTCTGTCATGACGGGAGTCTCGCGGGGGCGAGGGACCCCCGGGACGGCACCCGCGCCTCCTTGTGGAGAAGGAGGCGCGGGGGCCGCCCGGGGGACGACACGACGACAGGTCGTCCGGGGACGACCGGGCCTCAGTGTTCGTGGAACTCCGGGTAGTCGGCGCCGGGCCCCAGCGCCGCGAACAGGGCGCTCTTGGCCACGGCCAGGCTCGGGTAGACGCCGCCGTCGGCTCCCTTCGCGGACAGGCGCACCGTGAAGCCGCCGTCTGTCCGCAGGATGGTCCCGACCGCGCCTGCCGGGCCCACGGCCACCCAGGTCTGTCGGTGCAAGGTGTTCTGGTCACTCATCGTCGAGCGCCCCTTTCCTCTTTCTCGGTCGGTCACACCGGGCGGCGTGACCCGTCTACGAGGCGAGCACGTACTTCGCGTACGACTTGCGGATCTTGGTGACCTTCGGCAGCGCGACGGCGGTGCAGTAGCCCTGGCCGGGGTTCTTGGCGAAGAAGTCCTGGTGGTGCTCCTCGGCGTCGTACCAGGTGGACAGCGGCTCGATCGTCGTGACGACACCGCCGCCCCAGGCGTCGGAGGCGCGGTCACGGGCCGCCTTGAAGAGCGCCTCCTGGTCGTGGTCGGCGGCGAACATCGCCGAGCGGTACTGGGTGCCGACGTCCGCGCCCTGCCGGTTCAGCTGACGCGGGTCGTGCAGGGTGAAGAAGACGTCGAGGACGACGTCGGCGGGGAGCTTCTCGGGGTCGAAGCCGACCGCGACGGCCTCGGCGTGACCCGTGCGGCCCGTGCACACGTCGTCGTAGCTCGGCCGCTCGGTGTCTCCGCCGGTGTAACCCGAGACCACCTCGGTGATGCCGTCGAGGGTGCGGTAGACCGCGTCGAGGCACCAGAAGCACCCACCGGCCAGAACGAACGTCGTCATGCCCGTGAACCTACTCCCGAGCCGAGGGCCCGCCCTAGGCTGACCGCATGAGATCACCTTTCACGCCCTACGTCGCCGACGACGCACGGTACTCACGACTCGACTACGTCCGTACCGGCCGCAGCGGACTCCGGCTGCCCCGCATCTCCCTCGGCTTCTGGAACAACTTCGGCTCGGACCGGGGCCTCGAGACGCAGCGCGACATCGTGCTGCGCGCGTTCGACCGGGGGGTCACCCACTTCGACCTGGCGAACAACTACGGCCCGCCCTACGGCTCGGCCGAAGAGCAGTTCGGTCGCATCGCCGCGGCGAACCTGCGCCCCTACCGCGACGAGATCGTGGTCTCGTCGAAGGCGGGCTACGACATGACCCCCGGGCCGTACGGCGACGGGGGGTCGCGCAAGTACCTGCTCAACTCGCTCGAGGCCAGCCTCGGGCGGCTCGGCATGGACCACGTCGACATCTTCTACTCGCACCGCCCCGACCCCGAGACCCCGATCGACGAGACGATGGGGGCGCTCGCGACGGCCGTCCGGCAGGGCAAGGCGCTCTACGCCGGCATCTCCAACTACGACCCGGCGCAGACCGAGGCCGCGATCGACGCCCTGGCCGCCGAGGGCGTGCCCCTGCTGATCCACCAGCCGCGGTACAACATGTTCGACCGCCGGCCCGAGCGAGGGCTCTTCGACACCCTCCTGACCCGCGGCGTCGGTTCGATCGTGTTCTCGCCCCTGGCCGGGGGGCTCCTGACGAACCGCTACCTCTCGGGCAGTGCTCCCGCGGGTTCGCGCGCGGCCGAGGGCCGGTGGTTCTCCGAGGACGCCCTCGACGAGACCTACCTCTCCCGCGTCCGCGGCCTGAACGAGATCGCGGAGGCGCGGGGCCAGTCGCTCGCGCAGCTCTCGCTCACCTGGGTGCTGCGCCAACCCGCCGTGACCAGCGCCCTCATCGGCGCCTCGTCGGTGGCCCAGCTGGACGACAGCCTCGACGCACTCGACGGTGCCGAGCTGACCGAGGACGAGCTCGCGGCGATCGAGCCGCTGGCGGTCGACGGCACCGGCCGCTGACCGGACGGCGCGGTGCCGACGGGGCACCGCGCCCTCCAGGCGTCCGACGCGTCCGACGTGTCCGAGGTGTCCGAGGGGTCCGACGTCGATGTCGGTGGTCACCCCTAGCGTCAGGGGTGTTCTCGACAGCATCGGCCGGATGACCTCAGGAGCACCTCATGACCAGCAGCACCCTCGACCACGCGATCGTCCCGCCTGCGCCGCACGCTCACGCACGCGTTCCCCTTCCCTCCCTGCGCTCGACCCGCGGCGGCCTGCAGCTCGTCCAGGTGCACGACGACCTCGCCCGGGTGACCCGTCCCGGTGGCGAGATCGTGGGCTACGTCGAGCGCTTCGACGACCCGCAGGGTGATCGCTACCGCGCCAAGCGGTTCCTGCCCCGTCAGCGTCGGTTCGTCGAGATCGGCGAGTTCTGGAGTCGCGACGACGCCACCGACTGCTTCCGGTTCGCCTGATCCCGACGCCTCCGCCGGAGCACCGTGACGGCGTCTCCGGCGGCGGGCTCGACAGCATGTCGCAGCCGTGCAACCTTCGACCTCGGCTGTAGTGTTCGCCCCATGCAGTGGTGGAACGATCTCGTCGAATGGCTCTCTTCGGACAACGGGTGGCGTGTCGTCACCGATGCGGTGATCCCCTTCGTCGCCATCGTCGTGGCAGGCATCGTCGCAGCCCTCATCGGCCGGGCGAGCACGCGGCGGGTCGTGTCGTTGCACGAGGACGAGGCGAAAGCGGCGGCGGTCGCGGCCCTCGTCTCGGCGGCCCGCAAAGGTGCCGTCTACAGCTCGCTCGGAGTCGAGGAGCGTGCCTATGCCGATCACCTCGGCCACGAAGCCGACGTCCGACTGCGGCTGTCGCCCGCGACCGGCAGCACCCTCGCCGCTGACTGGGCGGCTCACGAACTGGCAGAGATCAAGCGCAACTCGGCGTCCTTCAGCTTCCAGTCCGAGCAGACGCTGGGTGAACTCCGCGACCGCCTCGTCGAGTGGCAGAACCGCCCCGGGCGGGCCAAGAAGCTCTTCCGCGACGATCTCGCCCGCTGGAAGTACGAAGAAGCCGACGTCGACCGAGACACGGCCGCGAAGCAGAAGGCCTGGGAGGCCGAGCAGCGGGCTGCGGCGGCGACCGAGCAGCGTCGTACCGAGGCCTCCGCGCCCTCGGGTGCCGCACCCTCGGCAGCGCTCCGCCCCGCGGCCCTCGACGATGCCCCGGTCCGCGGTGGCGACGAGGCCTACCGGGCACCGACGGCTCCCGCCCCGCTGGCCGGACCGTCACCGGTGTCCGCGCCCGAGGCACCGGCGGTCACGCCGGGCGACGCGAGCCACGACGACACCCGCGACGATGCGATGGACGACGAGCGTTTCGAGCAGCCGGTCAGTGCGAGCCAGGTCCGACGCCGGACGACACCCGAACGCGCGGACGACTGACCCGGCGAACGAACGACCACGCGCCCCCGACCTCGGTCGGGGGCGCGTCGTCGTGTGGGGGGGGTGTCGCGTGGTGCCCCCGGCAGCCAGC